>CAYFQS010000005.1:0-28625 GCA_964345245.1 uncultured Planctomycetaceae bacterium
GGGTGCGGTCCGGTGAACCGGGCCGCGCCGGGCGGCGGGGGCGCGCCGGGGCCGGGGGCTTGCGTGGGTGGGGCTCGCGTGATTCGGACGCAGGAATCGCTGGTCGGCGCATCACGGTCGGACCCGCAGCGACCTTCGGCCCGAACTCGGGTCGAGCGTAGCGCAGGACCGACCTACTGAGACCGCGGACCGGGGCAGATGCCTATCAGTCGCTTTCCGCGTCGACCTGCTCGGCCTGTTGACCGAGCAGGTCGCGGCGGAGTTCGGCGAAACGGCGCAGCGGCCCGGGCGAATCGCGCATGGCGGCGTTCAACTGCGGGGCGTCCGGCGACTGCACCTGCACCGCCAGCAGCATCAACCGCACCCGCGGCTCGTCGACCCGCCCCGCCTTCTCACGCAGGGCGGCGAATGGATCGTCAACCGGCTCGGCGGGCAACTGCATGTCTGCCGCGTCCTCGCCCGCGGCCCGTCGCTCGATCGCGGCAAGCTCCGCCTTCGTCGGCAGGTGCGAAACCACCCACGCCTGTTGCACTGCTTCCAGGTCATCAAACTGCCGGGTCAGTCGAGCGACCGCGGTCTGCTTCTGCTCGGCCTGTTCCGCCGGCAGCCGCGGAATGACTCGCGCCAGCGTCGCGGCGGCCTGCATGGATCCCACGCGATCGGCCCCACCCACCGAATCGATCAGCCGCTCAAACGAACCACGCCCCGCAAGCATCGACAGCCGCTGCAACTGTGGTAGCGATGCGGTCGATCCGAGGTAGCCCGGCCTGACGCCCCGCCGGGAAAGGACCGGGTTAAGCACGGCGGTGCAGTTGACCGACACCGCGTTGGCCGGGTTGTTCGCCAGCACCGCGCCGACATCACCGGCATCGACACGCGCCGTGACCCGTAGAGATTGCCCGACCGTCAGGCGGAGCCGACGGTCCAGATCGACCACCACCGGGCTGAGGTTGGTGACCTGCCGGCTGCCGATCGACACCGTGGGCATGAGCATGACGCGCGTGGGAATCCCCCCGTCAGGCCCGAGGGGCAACGGCAGCGAGGAGGCGTTGCGAAGCTCGAGTTCCACGCGCATCGGCTCGCAGTAGACGTACTTGTACTGGTCGACCTCGGCCTTGAGCAGCGCGACCTCGGCGGGTTGCTCGCCCCATTGCACGAGCGCGGAGGGCACGCTTTCGATCATCTCCACCACCGCGGCGGCATCGGGGCCGGGCGTGGGCTCGTCGCCGGCCCGCCGCAACTTGTAAGCCGCCATCGCTCCGACCATCGTGCCGGGGGCGCGGCGGTAGACCTGACGGAGGCGCTCGACATGGGCGTCCATCTCGCCGCGCTCGGCGTGCACATGGGCCAGGCCGTAGCCGGCGAGGACGTCTTCACCGGCAAGCGGCTTTAGCAACTGCTTCGCCGATTCGAGTTCCTCGCGGTTCAGGTGAAGCCAGCCGTTAAGCCGGCGCAGTACTGCGCTGTCTTCGGGCAGCGTCTGGGCGAGGCGGTTGAGTTGTTGCTCGGCGTCGGCGAGATTGCGTCCGAGTAGCAGGTGAACCCAGGCGCGGTCGATGCGCAGGTCGGTCGAGCCGTCTTCACCCAGCCGCTCGTTGAACGACTGCATGAGCACGTCGAAGCCGCGTGCGACGAGATCGTCCTTCCCTTCGAGCGACAGGATGGCCAGACGCAAGGCCTGGAGATCGAGCGGCATCCGTTGAAGCAGGTCCCGCTCGGCGCGGAGGGCCTGGTCGGGGTCATCGGCCTGGCCGTCCTGCTCGGCCTCCTCTTGAGCCGCCGCCTGAGCCGCCTGCCGGTACGGACCGGTAAGCAGGCCGACGGCGTCGGCCGTGCGCCCCGTGGCCCAGAGACAGATCGCCCAATCGGAGATCATCTCCGGCGAGACGCGCTCGCCCTGCCAGCGCTGGATGTTCGCCGCGGTGACGTACCACGTCTGCGCCAATTCGTAGGCGCCGAGGTCGAGCAACGTCCGGGCCATGGTCCGGCGCGTCGCGGGGTCGCCCGGGTCGGCGTGGAACCAGGTCAGCAGCGATTCGACCTGAATCCGGCGCGAGTCTTCGCGCTGAAGCATGATGCGATAGGCGTCGGCGGCGGCGGCCTTGTTGGTCGGGTCGAGTCCCAGCGCCTGCATGGTGAGCCGGGCATGGCGATCGAATTCGCCCCGCTGGAGTTCAAGCGAGGCCGAGTCGCCGGCGATGCGGCTGCGCAGCGCCGGGCCGAAGCTCCGACCGACCTTCGTGTTGAGGAAGCGTTGATAGACCTTGAGCTGGCCGTCGAGCGTCTGGTGTCGGCGGGCAAGGCGCCGGATCAGCCGCAGCCAGGCGGCATCGTCGCTCGGCCGCAGCTTCAAGTAGGCGGAGATCGCCTGGGTGACGCGCGGCTCGTCCTCGGCGAGGCCGGCGGCTTCGGCGATCATCAGCCGCAGTTCCGGGTCGGTCGGGCGGAGGTCGACGGCCTGCTCGAGCAGGATCACCGCCTGCTCGACGCGGGCCGGCTCCGGCGACTGCGACTGACCGCCGCGCAACGTCTGCCGGGCGATCTGGGCGAACCGGTGGCCGAGCAGGCCGCCGGGCGTCGGTTCGTCATTGGCGCTGGCGGCAAACCCTGATGGTGACGAGACTAAGACCGCAATCATCGCCGCGGCGACCATCCCACTTTCAGTGCGTCGATGTCTCACTTCGGACCCCTGATCTAGCTGCTCGGGCCGGACGCCGAACGGCCTCCGCTGGCCCTAGGTTCGTGCCGATACAGTGCTTATCGGTCGTTGACGACCCGCAACTTATGGATTATTCTTACCGGTCTGAACTGGCACCGGGATTCGGACGTTTATACCCGCGACCGGCGTGTCGTGGCAACTATCACCGGAGTAACGCTTCGTGGCGAAGAAGAAGAAGAAAAACACAAGCCAGCGGACCAAGAAGGCCACGGGGACCAAAAAGGTTTCTAAATCCAACTCAAAAAAGAAGATAACGAAGAAGTCGACCGCGGGCAAGTCTTCGTCGGCCGGCAGGTCGTCGTCGAGCAAGAAATCCACGAAGAAGAAATCCACGAAGAAGAAGTCGACCGGAAAGACGACGAAGAAGAAGATCAGCGAGCAATCGACGAAGAAGGCCGCCGGGAAGAAAACCCGTCAGATGACAACGAGCGCGAAGGCCAAGGGCGGCGGGCCGAATGAGCGGCCCTCCACCCCGACCAAGGCCAGGGAGATCACGGTTCGCAAGGGCAAGAGCCCGCTGAACAAAAGCGAACTTGAAAAGTTCCGCAGTCTGCTGCTCATCAAGCGGGCGGAACTGCTTGGCGACGTGGACAGCATGTCGAACGAGGCCCTGCGGCTCAACGACTCGGCGAATCTCTCCCACATGCCGATCCACATGGCGGACGTCGGCTCCGACAATTACGAGCAGGAACTGACGCTCGGGCTCGTCGAGTCGGAGCGGCGAATGGTGGCCGAAATCGACGAAGCCCTCGACCGGATCGCGGAAGGCAAGTTCGGCATCTGCGGGGAGACGGGCAAGCCGATCACCAAGGCCCGCCTCGAAGCCAAGCCGTGGGCGAAGTACTGCATCGAGGTCGCCCGCGAGATGGAACGTAACGGCAACTACCGCTGAACGCCCTGAGGGGGCACGGGCCACCTTGTCGTCAACCCCGATCATCCACGCCGGCCGCAGTCCGAAAGCGGTCGGCTTTTTTCTTCTGCTGGCCGCCACCCTGCTCGCCGCGGACCTGGGGCTGAAGTGGTGGTCGTTCCAGCGGCTGCCGAATCAACCGGTCGACGCCGCCGCCGTGGTGGCCGGCGAACAGGCCGTGCCCCCGACGCACCACAATCTCGTCCCGTCGCTCCTGAGTCTGAGACTTACCGTCAACGAAGGGGCCGTATTCGGCCTCGGACAGGGCCGACGCTGGCTGTTTGTGCTGTTCACGGTCATCGCGATGACGATCGTCGGCTGGACCTTCGCCACGTCAGGCCGGCGACAATGGGTGTTTCACGTCTCGCTGGCCCTGGTGCTCGCCGGAGCGGTGGGGAACCTCTACGACCGCATTGTCTACGGCGGGGTGAGGGACATGCTCTGGCTTCTGCCGGGCGTGAAGTTGCCCTTCGGCTGGGCCTGGCCGGGCGGGGCGAGCGATGCCTATCCGTGGCTGTTCAACCTCGCCGACGTCATGCTGCTCCTGGGCATCGGCATGATCCTCATTCGCCTGTTCTTCGCACCAGCGCCCCCCGACGGCCAATCGGGGGAAGGTCCCACCGCCCAGAGCACTTAATCCGATGTGGCGTCCGCGCCTGAACGGCCGGCTTCCTCGACGTTGCTCAGCATCGCCGCCACCGTCATCTGCAGCATCGGGTGAACCGCGTCCGCGGCGATCTCACACAACGGCTTGAGCACGAACCATCGCTCGTGCATCAGCGGGTGCGGCACGGTCAGCTCATCGGTGGAGATGATCTGATGATCGTAAAGCAGCAGGTCCACGTCGAGCGTTCGCGGCCCCCAGCGCTCCACGCGCTGGCGACCGGCTTCCTTCTCCATCTGCTGAAAACGTTCGAGCAGGACTTCGGGAGATAGCTGCGTGTCGATGGCGGCGGCGGCGTTGAGATAAGGTCCCTGGTCCTGTGGCCCGACAGGCGCGGTCTCATGCACACTGGAAAACGCCACCAACTCCGTGCCGGGCATCTCGGACAGAGCGGACCGCGCAAAGTCGACATTCGCCTGGCGATCTCCGACGTTGGACCCGATCGCGATGTAGGCGCGATGCGTGTGGTCGCTCATGAATCACCACTCAAGCTCTCACGTTTACGCCCGGTTAGAGGAACGGCGTGCCATGGGCAAAATGCGATCAGGGCGGCCGGTCGACGCTTGGCCGTGCTTCGCCGGTCAGGCCCGGCGACACGGGCAGGCCGGGCCCGGCGTAGCGGGCTTGCTTGTCCCCGGCGCGGGCACGTCCGGGTTTCGGCGCGTCTGTCCGGCACATCGCCACTCCGAGCGGTACACGACATTCTACGCCGCTCGGCGCGCGAAAAAACCGGGCGGGCCGATGTCCGGCAACCCGCCCGGTCAACGCGGCATCGGCGCTCACACGACCGATCGCCACGGGTTCCTTTGCGGTCGGCTCTATTCCTCTTCTTCAAACTCGCCCGGCCGATGCTGCATCTGCGCTTTCAGACGGGCCAGCACGGAGGAGTGCATCTGGCTTACCCGCGATTCACTGAGATCGAGGGTCTTGCCGATCTCCTTCATCGTCATCTCTTCATAGTAGTAGAGCACGACGATCAGGCGCTCGGCGCGACTGAGGCCCTTGGTGACCAGGTCCTTCAGGTCGCGCTTCTGCACGGACTGGGCGGGATTGACCTGTCGCGAGTCTTCGAACACGTCGATCTCGTGGATGTCCTTGTTGGAATCCGTCTCCGCCCACTTGCGATTGAGCGAGACGACGCCGACGGCGCTGGAGTCCTTGGCGAGTTTGCGGAACTCGCTCATGCTCACGCCCATTTCCTCAGCGACTTCCTTCTCGGTGGGGTTTCGCCCGAGTTCCATGGCCAGGCGCTTCCGGGCCGTCTGCACCCGGGCCGACCGGCTGCGCACCAGCCGCGGCACCCAGTCCATGGCCCGGAGTTCGTCGAGGATCGCCCCGCGGATGCGCGGCGCGCAGTACGTCTCGAACTTCACCTTGCGCTCGCGGTCAAACGCGTCAATGGCGTCCATGAGCCCGAAGATGCCCGCCGACATGAGGTCTTCGAGATCGACCTCGTTCGGCAGCTTGGTATGAATTCGTTCCGCGTTGTAGCGAACGAGAGGAAGGTACTTGGTCATGAGGAAATTGCGAATCTCCTCCGCCCCCGTCTGCTGGTATTCGTTCCAGACTTCCTCGATGGGACGTTCTTCCAACGGAACATCTTTCGTGGCGGGCCTTCGCGATGCCATGGTCTGCTCCTTGACCGTCGATCATCCTTGACGCCCCGACCGCGGGGCGACGTCGTTGCTGTTACGCCGCGGGTGAATCCATCCTTCGACTCATGCCGCGGCACCCGTGTTGGACACTTCACCTTCGGTTGGCTGGGTGGCGTCCTGGTCTCGGGACGGCCTCCGGGCCGTCGACGCCGGCGTCTCCGTCTGTCGGGGCTGCTGTTCGTTTTCATTCGGCCGTGCGGCCGCATCCTCGATCCGCTCAATGGGACGTTCGGCCTTGTAGTGGTCAATGTGTTCGTGCATCGCGCGCTGCCCGACGGCCCCGAGCGCCCAGCCCACGAAGTACGCGATGGGCATCGCGATCAATCCCCGCAGCAACGTGGTCGACGCGGGATTGTCGACAGACACCCCCGCCGTCATCGTCACGGCGAAAGCGATCAACGCTAATGATGCACCAGCTAGTTTGGCGGGCATGACCTGAGCGCTCCTTCGCTCGAAGAGGTCAGCGGTTCCGTCCGCGTCTCATCGCCACTCAACGTGTCGATGCCATGATAACATGATTCTATCCTGCAAGCCAAGAGGCAAATCGCCGGAAAAAACCACGACGGTGTGGTTGCGAGGCGTAACGATCGAGCTTGTGCGCGAGGCGACTGATGCACGCGCTTGCCGGCGCATCCGGCGCATCGAGCACGAAAGGCACGCGGCGCTTCACGGACACGGCGACGCGCGGATCGTTCACCAGGTAGCCGGCATCGGTCAGCGTCAAGCCGAGGAACCGCCGACACACCGCGTTGAGTCGGTCGTACACCCGCCTCGCCTCGTCACGATCACGCACCATGTTCACGAGCAGACCCACGCAGAGCGATTCGCGGCGGCGAATCAGCGTCTTGATCAACGCGTAGGCATCGGTGATCGCCGTGGGCTCGGGCGTGCTGACCACGATCACTTCGTCCGCCGTCTCGGCGAAGCTGAGCACGTTCGGGCTGATCCCCGCACCGGTGTCGAGGAGCACGAGGTCGTATTGGCGCTTGATCTCGCCGATCATTTCGATGATGCGGGCGCGTTCGAACTCGCTGAGTGCGGCCATCTGCGACAGACCGGAGGCCCCGGGCACGAGCACGAACCCACCCGGGCCGCGCAGCAGCGCTTCGTGAAGCTGCTTGCGACCGGCGACCACGTGGGCAAGATTCGCGCGAACGGTCACGTTGCACAGAACGTCGGCGTTGGCGAGGCCCATGTCGGCGTCGAGCAGCATCACCCGCCGGCCCATCTGGCCGAGACGCGCGGCGAGGTTCACCGCGACGTTCGTCTTGCCCACGCCCCCCTTCCCACTGGCGATCGCCAGCACGCGCACCTGCCCGTTGCTCTGCGTTCGTTGCGGGCTCGCCATCATCTCGCGAAGTTGCGTGGCCTGGTCGCTGGACATCACAGTTTCTCCCCGAGGATGAGTCCGGCCAGGCGCTCGCCCTGCCCCGGCTCGATCTGGTGCGGAACCTCCTGCCCGGTGGTCACGTAGCTGAGCTGCTTGTTGACCTTCCGCGCCACGTTCACCAGCACGCCGAAGCTCACCGCTTCGTCGAGCTTGGTGAAGATAATGCGATCGGTGCGAACCTCGCTGAAACGTTCGACCGCCTCCATGAGCACCGGCTGGGAACAGGTGGATGACAACACGAGATGCGTCTCGTGCGGCGAGGCGACGTCGAGAAACGCCTTGAGCTGGTCGAGCTTCTCCCCGTCGCGCTGGCTTCGACCGGCAGTGTCAATGAGCACGGCGTCAACGTTCCGACATTCTTCGAGGGCCTGGCGCATTTCGTCGAGCGTGGTCACCACGTGCAAGGTGAGTCCGATGATGTTCGCGTAGGTTCGGAGTTGTTCGACCGCGGCGATGCGGTAGGTATCGATGGTAATCAGAGCCACGTTCTTGCGGTGTCGGAGCTTGAAGGTCGCGGCGAGCTTGGCCACGGTGGTCGTCTTGCCCACGCCGGTCGGACCGATCAGGGCGATGGTCAGCGGCCGACCGTCGCCGGCTTCGACCCGGCTCGGCGCGCCGTCGGTGGGAATCAGGTCGGCCAGCGCTTCGCGGATCGCCGATCGCAGCTTGCTCCGATCCTCGAGCTCCGAGTCTTCAAGCTTCGTGCGAACCTGCGTGAGCACGTTCTCGGCCAGCTCCTCCGCGACTTCCTGTTCCAGCAGCGAGAGGTACTGACTGAACAGTTGGTCGGGCAGATCGGGGCGGGAACGCTCGCCCTGCTGCCGCATCATGCGGCCGACCATCTGGCGAATATGCTTCAGCTCCTCGGCGAGTTGGGCGTCGTTCTGCGGCGAGGGGGGCGCGAGCGGGGACGGCGACGGCGACCGGCCGCCCGGCGCCGGCTCAGGCCGCACCACCGGCGACGCCGGCGCTGACGGCGACGCCGGCTTCTGCCCGGACGTATCGAAGAGCCGGTCCTGGGCGTAGGTCTGCCGCAGAACGCGGCCGTGATTCCCCGCGGGTCGCCGGCGGCGAGGGGCGGTCCCATCCCGGGGCAGGACGTTCACGTCGGCCGACGCGGTGACCTCCACCACCTGCTTCGCCCCGAAGCCGAACAACCCGCCACGCTTCAGCGTGCGGGTGTGCAGGATGACGGCCTCCGGGCCCAGCTCGCGCTTGACCTTGGCCAACGCGGCGGGCATGGAATCGGCCTGAAACGTCCTGACGTTCAATTCAGCGCCCCTTCGAGACGACTGTTACTCGGCGACTCGCTCGACTGGCCCAGGTCCACCTGCACCAGCCCCATCGATTCAACCTCCACGCCCTTGCTCGCCTCGTTGTAGCCGAGGACGGCGGCGTTGCTCAAGTGCGGCTCGAGCAACTGCCGGACCGGCCCGCGGACCTGCGGCGAGGCGAGCACCACCGGGTGATGCCCGGCGGTGAGCACCTTCTGCAGCTCCTGCAGGATCGCGGTGGTGATGCGATTGGCCACGTGAGGCGGAATCGTCATCGTCGTGCCCTGCTCGCTGCGCTCGACGTAACCGTTGATCAGGTCCTCGAGCCCCGGGTCAAGGGTGACGCAGTATAAACGACTTGCCTGCGTTTCAGGATCGACTTCGATGTATTGACCGCAAATTGTTCGCCGCAGGGCATTCCGCACGTACTCGGTGAGCACGTCGAGGTCCTTGGTGCGCTGCGCCCAGTCGCTGAGCGTCTCCAGCACCGTCTCGAGATCGCGGATCGGCACCCGCTCCCGAAGCAGATTCTGCAGCACCTTCTGCAGCTCACCTACCTTCACCTGCGCCGGGATGACCTCCTCGACCAGCTTCGGGCTCTTCTCGCGGAGTTGATCGAGCAGGCGATTCGTCTCTTCACGGGACAGCAGTTCGTCGGCGTGCGTGCGAATCACCTCGGTCAGGTGCGTGGCGAGCACGTCGGTGGTGTCGACGACGGTGTAGTTCAAGGCCTCCGCCCGCTGCTTCTGGGCGGGCTCGATCCACCAGGCGTCGAGCCCGAAGGCCGGCTCTCGCGTCTTTTCGCCTTCGAGCTGCGGGCCGTTCGGATCGATCAGCCCGCTGTCCATGGCCATGAGTTGCCCCGGTCGGGCCGTGCCGGTGGCGACCTCACTGCCCTTGATGCGAATGCGATAGTAATACGTCGATAGCTGCGGATTGTCGCGCACGCGGATCGGCGGCAGGATCACGCCGAGTTCGACGGCAAGTTGCCGCCGAATCATGTTGATCCGGTCGAGCAGGTCGCCGCCCTGCGCCTGGTCCACCATGCGCACGAGTCCGTAGCCGACTTCGAGTTCGAGCATGTCGACCGACAGCAGCTTCTCCACCGGCGTCGGGGTCTGCTGCTGCTCACGCTCGCGGGCGTGCTCGGCGGAGACCACGGCGTCGGCCTGGTGTTGGGCGTTGCGGCTCTTGGCGATCGCCATCGTGCCCAGCCCGCCGGCGAGCAGCAGCATCGGCATGGCCGGCAATCCGCTGAACGCCAGCATCCCGACGAACAACGCGGTAATGCCCATCGCGACCGGCTTGCTTGTGAGCTGTCGCGTCATCTCCGTGCCGAGATCGTCCCGCGACGAGGCGCGGGTGACGATCAGACCGGCGGCAATCGCGATCACGAACGACGGCAACTGCGTCACCAGTCCGTCGCCGATGGTCAGCTTGGTGAATACGTCGAGGGCCTGGCTCACCGTCCAGCCCTTCTCCCAGACGCCCACGGCGAACCCGCCGAAGATGTTGATCACGGTGATGATCACGCCGGCGATGGCGTCGCCGCGGACGAACTTCGACGCACCGTCCATGGCGCCGTAGAAGTCGGCCTCGCGGGCGATAAACTCACGCCGATCGCGGGCTTCGTTCTCGTCGATGGCCCCGGCGTTCAGGTCGGCGTCGATTGCCATCTGCTTGCCCGGCATGCCGTCGAGGGTGAACCGCGCCGCGACTTCCGAGATTCGCGTGGCGCCCTTGGTGATGACCACGAACTGCACGACGATCAGAATCACGAAAATAATGAACCCGACCACGGACGATCCGCCGGCGACGAAGCTGCCGAAGGCGGCGATGACCTTGCCTGCGACGTTCGTCGCTTCCGCCGCGGTGGTGGCGTCGGCGGAAAGGATCAACCGGGTCGAAGCGACGTTGAGCACCAGTCGAAACAACGTCGTGCCGAGCAGCAGCGACGGGAAGACGGAGAACTCCAGGGCGTTGCCCACGTAGACGGTGGTGAGCAGGATGACCGCGGAGAGCGAAAGGTTCGCCGCGATGAGCACGTCGAGGGCGATGGGCGGCAGGGGCACGACGATCACGCCGAGCAACGCGACGAACCCGATGGGCACGAGCAGGGAGCTGTTGCGGGACAGCCAGTCGATCCAGGCCGGCGAGCCGAGTTGTGCGGGTTGTCGAGCCATCAATAGCGCTCCAGTTCACTCAGGCGGTCTGCCGGCGGCTGAGTCGATAGACGTAGGCAAGGATTTCGGCGACGGCGGCGTAATAGTCGGGGGTGATTTCCTGACCGACCTCGATCTGGCGGTACAGCCCGCGGGCGAGTTGGGGCCGCTCGACGATGGGCACGCCGTGCCCGGCGGCGAGTTGGCGAATCCGCATCGCCATCAGGTCCGCCCCTTTGGCCACGACCTTCGGCGCGGTCATCGACTCGTCATATTCGAGGGCCACCGCGAAGTGCGTGGGGTTGGTCACGACCACGTCGGCCTTGGGCACGGCGGTGTTGACCCGCTGCATCGCGATCTGCCGGGCGACCTGCGAGCGGCGCTGTTTGACCAGCGGATCGCCTTCCATGCGCTTGAACTCTTCCTTCGCCGCCTGCTTGGTCATCTTCAGGTCCTGCTCGTGCTGCCACTTCTGGTAGAGGTAGTCGAAGATGCCGAGGACGAGCAGCACAAGGGCCACCCGCAGGGCGAGCACGAACAGCATCTGCCCCGACGCGGCGAGGATCGCGCCGATGGACAGATGCATGAGCGACATCACCTGGTCCATCTGCCCGCGGATGGTGATGGCGGCGATGGTGGCGACGATGGCGACCTTGAGCAGACTCATCAGCAGGCGCACCGACCCGCGGGCGGAGAACAGTTGCTGGGCGCCCTTGAGGGGGGAGAGTCGGCCGAAGTTGGGCTTCAGCGATTTGGGCGAGACGAGCACGCCGACCTGCACCAGCGCCCCGACCACGCCGAGCAGCAGCAGCCCGAGGATGACCGGGGCCGCGAGCTTGGCGGCGATGGCGTAGGTGGCGGTGAGGGCGTGGCCCACGTCGCTGGGCGTCGAGGCGTCCGCCGTGCCCGCCGACGACAGCGCGTATTCCATCAGCGCCTTCATCCCGCCGAACAGGCTCAGGCCGAAAAACTTCAGCAGCAGCACCGCCCCGAGCAGCGAAATGCCCGCGCTCAGGTCCTGCGACTTCGGCACGTTGCCTTCCTCACGCGCCTCCTGTCGGCGGCGTGGGGTCGGGGCTTCCGTTCTTTCGCCAATGTCTTCCGGCATAGCTTCCGATCAGGTCATGAATCCCGTCTCACCTATCCGAACAGCCGCATCAATGCGGTCATCGTCTCGCCGAACGCTTGGAGCATCGCCGGGGCCAGATGAATCACCACCGCGACGAGCAGTCCCATGCCCAGGAGAATTCGCAGCGGAAATCCCAGACTGAGGATGTTCAGGTGCTGCACCGTGCGGGCGATGAAGCCCATGGCCGCGGTCTGGAGGAACAGCAGGCACAGCACCGGCGCCGCGATGCGTAGCGCCAGGTCGAACATCGACATGAGCAGCCCGGTCATGAGCACGATCAGCCCGCTGTCCGGCATGTAGCCGCCGAGGGGCACGGAGTGGAAGCTCCGCACGAGCACGGCGAGCATCAGGTGATGTCCGTTGGCGGCGATGAAGACGGTCAGGGCGAGCAGAAAGAGCAACTGGCCGACCACTTCGGTCTCTTCTTCGAGATCGGGGTTGAACACGCGGGCGAGGCCGAGCCCGAGCTGCTGGCCCATGATGAGTCCGGCGAGTTGCAGGGCGAACAGCGGCAGCGTGGCCCCGAAGCCGATGATGATGCCGATGAGCAGCTCGCTGCCCACGGCGAAAGCCATGGCGGGCAGACTGGCGAAGCTCACCGCCTGGGCCGGCACCAGCGGATAGGTGCAGAACGCCAGGGCCACCACGAGCAAGGCCTTGATCTGCATGGGAATCAGGCGCGAGCCGAACATCGGCCCGAACACGAAGATGCCCGAGAGCCGGAACAGCACGAGCAGGAACGGCCCGACGTGCGGCAGAATGGGTTCGAGTCCGGTTGGCATCCATGCCCTTGCTCACGAGCCGCGGTCCTACGGCCGGAACATCTGGTGGGCGAATTCGAGCAACCTCACCGCCGCCCACGGCACGATGAGGATGGCCGCGACCGCCATGGCCACGATCTTCGGCACGAAGCTGAGCGTCTGCTCCTGAATCTGCGTCACCGCCTGGAAGATGCTGACCACCAGGCCCACCGCCAGGCCGATGGCCAGGATCGGCGCGCTGATCAGCAACGCCGTCATCAACGCCTGTCGCGTGACTTCGATTGCCGCGTCAATGTCCATGGTCATGGCGCACTCCGATCACACCAGCTAAGTCACTCCGGTCGCGGCGGCGATCTGAAAACTGTCCAGCAGGTTCCCCACCACCAGCCGCCAACCGTCGACCAGCACGAACAGCAACAATTTGAACGGCAAACTGATCAGCACCGGCGGCAGCATGAGCATGCCCATGCTGATCAGCAGACTCGAGATCACCATGTCGATGATCAGGAACGGCAGATAAATCCGGAAGCCGATCAGGAACGCCGTTTTCAGTTCGCTCAGCACGAACGCCGGGATCAGCGTGATCATGTCCACGTCGCCGCGGGTGAGGTTCTCCGGCTCGCTCGTGTCGGTGCCACGGTAGTTGAGGACCATGTACACATCGGACCAGTTGTCGGTGCGTTCGATCTGGCTGAACATGAAGTCGCGGAGCGGCTGCTTGGCCCGCGACCACGCGGTCAGCTGGTCGATCTCGCCGACGTTCAGCGGCACGATGGCCTGCTCGTACACCTGGTTCACCGTGGGGGCCATGACGAGGAACGTCAGGAACAGCGACAGGCCGATGATCACCTGGCTCGGCGGCAGCGACTGCGTGCCGATCGCCTGGCGCAGCAGGGCGAGAACCACCACGATTCGGGTGAAGCTCGTGCACAGGATGATGATCGCCGGGGCGAGGGACAGGACCGTGAGCAGAACGAGCACGTTGAGAGTCGAGCTGAGCCCGCCTTCAAACCCCGGCAGCGCTTCCGCGGCGTCCTCGACCACGGACACGGGGTTGTCCATCCGCAACGGCGTGGCCTCGCCGTCCTGGGCTGATGCCGCGCCCGGCGTGGCGAACAGCGCGATCAGGCCCACGAGCCCCGCGGCGGCCATGCGGCGGTCGAGGCGACCCGGCCATCGGAATATCGATGCCCGAGCGTTCACGATTCCCTCTCGTCGGTTGAGGTGGAGCCGAGGGTGCGCAGCCGGTTGACCATGCCGCTCATCCGCTCGCGGGTGCGGTCGACGAGGTGCTCGCCCTGGTCGCCGCCGTCTTCCGGGACGACGCTCGCGTCGTACTGCCGATCGAATCCGTGCAACATCTGACGGAATCCACGGCTCATGCTCGCGGGGCGCGAACTTTCGACCTGCTCCAGAACCCAGGCGACCTCTTCCGGGTCGGTGATCTCGGCGAGATTGCTCATGCCGCCGGGAGTCTGGCTCGCGACGATGATGCGCTGATTGATGCGGAGGAACACAACGTGCGACTTTTGCCCGAGCGGCCGGCGGGCGAGCACCTCCACGAGCCGGCGTGCGTCGGCCGGGGCCACGCGGCCCTGCATCCGCACCAGCACCAGCCGCACCGCCACCACCAGCAGGATGACCACGATCAGCGCGCCGGTGGTCTGCAGCCAGCCTCCGCCGTAGTCGGTGTCGATCTCCTCACCGGGGCGGTATTCGCCGTCGCCGGTGGACGATCGGCCGAGCGGCAGATTCTCCTGCGGCGGAAGCGGTAGCGCGGCGACGACCTCCGGCGAAGCCGGCGACGCCGCTTCCGCTTCGTCCGAAGCGTGCGTTGCCGGCCGGGATGGTTGCTCCGCCCCGGTCACGGTGGGCGCTTCGATGGGGGTAACGGGCGCGGTGTCGTCGGCTGCGGCTTCGTCGCTCAATGACGAGACGGCGACGGGCTGATTGGGGCGCGCAGGGGAATCGGCATGTGATATGGCTGCGGCGCAAAGAACAAGTGCCGCTGCCGGGGCCGCACATTGGCGGAACCGCAAATGCATCTGCCGTCCCTGGCATGCTTCGCGACGGGACTACCCCGCCGCCGGTGTTCGGACTCCGCCGAACCCCATCCCGATCACCGCTCAGGCGGTCTCCGCCGCCTCGTGCTGCTCGGGTACCTCCTCGCCATCCACGATCTCACTGATCCGCACACAGAAATTCTCGTTCAGCACCAGCACCTCGCCACGGGCGACGAGCCGACCGTTCACGTATACGTCGACCGGGTCGCCCGCGAGTTTGTCGAGTTCCACCACGCTGCCATCGTTGAGCTTCAGCACGTCTTCGACCAGCATGTCGGTGCGGCCGAGCTCGATCTTCACGTCGAGGTCAACGTCGTGCAGGAGCGAAATGCCGCCGGCCTCGACGTCCGCGAGGACCTGCTTGAAACTCGGCAGGTCGACGTTGCGCGGCGCTCCCGTCTCGCCTTCCGCCTCGCCGCCTTGCGCGTCCCCCGCCCCCGCTTCCTGCTCGCCGTTCTGCAGCAGGTCGTCCACCGCGGCCTGGGCGCTGTTCAGCGCGTCTTCCGCCATCGAGCCGACATCGTCGCCCCCGGCCCCCGCCGGCTCCGTCGTGGACGGCGATTCATCCGCCGACGCATCCTCGTCGTCGCTCGGAGGCATGTTGTCCTGGGGCTCGTCGCTCATGGCCGTTCCATTCGTCGATTCCGCTGGCTTCGATCAGTAGTCCGCCCGGAACGGGACGCACTTGCGAATCAACACATCTTGCACGATCGGCTTGCCTTCCCCGTCGTTGCCGATCGTCTCGTTCATCACCGCCTGAATCTGGCGACGCAACGTCGCGAGCGTCGGTTCGAGGAAGTGCGCCGGCTCGGCGCGGCGAAAGATCGTGGCGATCCCCGAGGAGACCCGCGCCTCGCTCGCATCAAGCTTCTGCGTCGTCCGCGTTTCGTGTCGCTTTTCCACCGTGACGAAGACCTCCGTGTCGTACAGGTACGTGCGGCCCGTCCGCTGGTTCGGGAACTTCTCGGCGACCACCGGCACTTCCACGAGCTTGCTCAGCTCGGCCTCGAGATCGGCGGTCACTCCTTGACCTTCGACCTCGCTGGGGCCTGTGAAGTACATGGTACCAACGATTGCGCCACCTTCAAGGAGCATCACGGCGAGAATGATCAACAACGTCTTGATCGTCGCACGACGTTCGCTCTTCTCCGGGCTGCTGTTCGCTTCCTCAGCCATCAGGCTACCCTCTTGTTTCCACGTAAGAGACGGTCGGCGAGGGCTTCTTGCCCTGAAATTCCTCGACCAGGTTCTCGGTCACGATGATTTCCACCCGGCGGTTGACCCCGATCTTCCGGGGATCGTAAACCCGCTGCTGGAGCGGTTCGCTCTCGCCGCAGGCGACCACCCGCACGCGCTCGCGTCGAACGCCCCGTTCGTCACCGCACAAAAACTCGGCCACCGCATGGGCTCGGGCGTAGCTCAGGTCCCACTCGCCGTCGAACTCCGAACCGGAGCTCACGTCGGCGCCGGTGGCGTGGCCGCGTATCTCGACCTTGTTGTTGTAGCCGCGGATCAACCCGGCGATTCGCTCGATGTCGGTCCGGGCGTCTTCCTTGAGCTTCGCGGAGCCCGGCTCGAAGGTGATCAGCCCGCCGACCGTGAACTGCAGACCTTCGCGGATGCGCTTGACCGTGGTCTCCCGGCCGACCACGCCGGGATCCTCGGCTTCGGACATCTGCCGGAACTGCTTCTTGTGCAGCGCGACCTCTTCGAGGCGCTCGATCGCGCTGAGCAGCGGCACGTCCTGCACGGGGACGTTGCCCGTCCCGCCCACGTAGCCGAACGCGTCCTGCATCGACTCGAGGACCTTCTGAAACTCTTCCTTCTTGATTTCGCTCATGGCCACGATCATGATGAAAAAGCACAGCAACAGCGTCATCATGTCGCCGTAGGTCAGCACCCAGAGGGGAGCGCCTTCTTCTTGCTTTTTCTGTTTCTTGGCCATGGTTCACACTGCCGGCGCCGCTGGGGACGGCATTCACGCGGCTTCCGCGTCCTCTTCTTCGCCGCCCGGTCGGGCGGACGGTGGCAGGAACGTCCGTAGCTTCTGCTCGACGATTCGCGGGTTGTCACCGCTCTGAATCGCCATTACGCCCTTGATGATGATCGTCTTGTGCAGGATCTCCTCGCCGCTTCGCTTGGCGAGCTTCTCGCCGAGCGGCAGGAACACGAGGTTGGCGAAGATCGCCCCGTACAACGTGGTCAGCAGGGCGACCGCCATGCCGGTGCCGATCTTGGACGGGTCTTCCATGTTCGAAAGCATGGCCACCAGGCCGATGAGCGTCCCGATCATGCCGAAGGCGGGGGCATATTTGCCGAGATTGTCGAAGATGCCCTTGCCGTCGTCGTGCCGCTCCATGACGTTTTCGAGTTCGGTGGTCATGATCTGCTCGATCAGTTCCGGATCGCTGCCATCGACAGCCATCTGGATGCCCCGGACGATGAACGGGTCGTCGATGTCCTTGGTCATGGATTCGAGGGAGAGGATGCCGTCGCGGCGGGCGACCTCGGCATAGGACACGAGGTCGGCGATCAGCTTCTCCACCGACGCGCTGTTGTGCTTGACGGCCTTGGTGAGCACGGGGACGAACTTCTTCAGCCGCAGCAGGGGGATGGAGACGATGGTCGCGGCGGTGGCGCCGCCGAGGACGATCACGACGCTGGCCGGGTCGAGGAACACGTCCATCGAACCGCCGGAGAAGATCGCCCAGCCAATCAGGGCGAACCCCATCAAGATGCCGAGAATCGTCCCCAGGTCCATCCGTGGATCCTATTGCTGCAGGTCGCGACGTCGGCGCACACGTTCGGCGGGTGCGTCATTACGGTTATCGACCTTTGAATTTCGGGACTTAACCATCCGTGGGTCCCGCGGGCGGCTCGTGAGCCGATCATCTCGCAACCGGCGGCGAGGCAACGCCCGATTTACGTCGGTTCGAGCAGGCGGCGAAGCCGCCGGCCATAGTCAATCGCCCGCTCGACCACTTCATCCATCGATTCGGCCACGATCACGTGATCACCGTTGATCAACGTGATCGTGGTGTCGGGCGAGGCCTCGACGGTACGGATTAACTCGGCGTTGATGACGAAGGATTTACCGTTCAGTCGAGTGAGCTTGATCATCGAGTGGTGCTCCGACGGCGGTCACGCGCCCGCCGATTTGGTTATCGCGTCAGGGCCAGCAGTTGCTGGACCAGCTCATCGGATGTCGAGATCACCCGCGAACTGGCGCTGAAGCCGGTGCTGGCGTTGATCAGATTCACGAACTCCTGGCTCAGGTCGACGTTGGACAGCTCCAGGGCCCCGGAAATGATCCGGGCGCTGCCGAGGGAGGTCGGGGCGACGTCCACCGGCACGCCGCTGTTCGGCCCGGTGCGGAACAGCCCCGCCCCGGCGTCCACGAGCCCCTCGGGGTTGGTGAACTTGGCGATGGCGACCTGCCCGAGGGTGCGGTTCAGGCCGTTGGTGAACGAGCCGGTGATTTCGCCGGTCTCGCCGATGCCGAAGCTCTCGAGGGTGCCGATCTCCGTGCCGTCCTGGAACACCGCGGCGAACTCGCTGCGCTGGTCGGTGAGGGCGGTGACGGCATCGGCTTCGGATTCGAAGTTCAGCGAGATCGTCAGGGGCGAAATCGCGCCGTTGTTCCGCGTCAGCGACACGCTGGTGTTCGAGGCGGTGACAAACTGACCGTTGTTATCGAACTCGACCGTGCCAAGCCCGATCACGCGCTGGCCGGCGGCGTTGTCGTCCGACTCGGCGACAAACTCCCAGATCGTCCCCCCACCGGGCACGACTTCCTGGAGCACCATGGTGGTGTCGATGGTCAGCGGCGTGCCGAGGGAGTCGAAGACGACGAAGCTGGTCCGCACGGATTCGCCGTCGGCTGAGCCGGTCTTGCTCATGATCATCGGCTGGCTGATGCCGCCGCCGCCGGCGACGAAGTTGGCGGTTTCGATGTTCAGGGCCTGGGCGGTGCCTTCGTTGCCGTCGATCACAAGCTGGCCGGTGGCGGGATCGAAGCTCACGCCGCCGCCGAGCTGCTGACCGTTCACAAGCGTATCGTCGAGACCAAATACGTCGTCCAGGAACGACGCGAAGTCGTCCATGGTGGAGCCGAACCCGTCGACGCCGAGCGTGTCGGCGGTGGCGGCGTCAGTGAAGCCGAAGGTGTGCGTGCCGAGATCGGTGCCGCCCTTCTCCACGCCGCTGATCGTCATGACGGTGTCGGTGCCGCCCTGGAAGGCGAGGAACGACCCGCCCGCTCCGTCGTCAATGTACAGCGACGTGGCCGGGTCGGTCATGTCCTCGGTGCCGTCGGCGAGAGTGGTCAGGCCGGCGTCGCGGTAGAAGGCGCGGGTCATGTGCTGGGAGCCGGTGCTCGCCACCCCGCCCGAGGCGTTGATGTTGCCGGCGAAGTTCACGTTCCGCGTGGCCTCGGCCATGGTCATCGTGCCGAGCGGGATCGTCAGCGACTCCAGCGCGCCGGGGACGATGTTGAACCCGTCGTCCACGCCGTAGCCCTGCACGAACCCGCCGCCCTGGGTGACGAGCTGGTTTTCGGCGTTGAGGGTGAAGGCCCCGTCGCGGCTGTAAAGGTCCTCGCCCTCTGAGTTGACGATGAAGAACCCGCTGCCCTCGAGGGCGAGGTCGGTGCCGACGCCGGTCTGCTGGATCGCGCCGTTCTGCAAATTGCGCTGGGTGCCTTCGAAACGCGCCCCGAGCCCGATCTGCGTGGGGTTCGTCCCGCCGCTCTCGCCGCCCGGTGGGGTGCCGAAGCCGAGGTTCTGCGATAGCTGTGTCGCGAACAGCGAGCGCGACGACTTGAACGCGCTGGTGTTCACGTTCGCGATGTTGTTACCGATGACGTCGAGACTGCGCGAGTTGACGTCGAGTCCGCTGAGCCCGGTATATAGGGTGGTGGTCAGCGCCATGTATGTAACCTCCCTGCATGCTGGGCGGCGTCAGTCGTTCAGCCGCCCTCGGGCGTCCTCGTCGCCGACACGGTCGGCGCTTCCGTAGGTCCAGCCCGTCAGTTCGTGCTTGCCTGGGTCGCGGTCGGGGCCTCGGGTTCCACCGCCGGCCCGTCCACCCAGACGGCCGAGTCTATCTCCGTCACGACGCCCGACTGCATCCGTTCAGCCGGCAACACCGTGAGCACCGTGCGATTCGGAACGTTGACGATCATGCCCATCCGGTCCATGAGCATCAGCGTGTCGCGGGCGCCTTTGGCCTCGGCGGCGTCAGCCGCCTCGGCGAGGACCTGCATGTGCCGGTCGCTCAGTTCAATGCCGCGCTCCGCGAGCCGCTCGCTCGCGTGGCGGGAGAGCTTCAGCGGCCGACCCGCCCCCGCGTCGCCGGCCCGCTTGAGCAGTTCCCCGAATTCCTGCTGCTCGACCGGGCGGGCCGGTCGCGATGCCGGACTCGGCGAGCCGACCGGCCTGACCGCCGGCTCCAGCATCCGCAGCAGTTGTGATTCACCCGCCATCGCTTAGGCTCCGTGCGTTCCGTCCGTTCACTCGCTGCCTATTCGTTCATCACGCGCCGCCTTCGCTCGCCGGCAGATCGGTGATCTTCGCCACGCGGTCCATCGACAGGGTGAGCCCGGTGTCGAGTTCGAGCAGGACGTTGCCGTCCGCGACCCGGACCGAGTTCACCACACCGCCGATGCGGTTGTTGTCGCCCGTGAGACCTTCCACATACCGGCCGATCATGTTCCCCGCCGAGGCGACTTGGTTCTGCAACACGAGGTCGGACAGCTCTTCCTGCAGCGTCATCTGGCTTTCGATGTTCCGGATGCTGCTGAGCTGTTCGAGCAGGGCGCTGGAGTCCTGCGGCTGGAGCGGGTCCTGGTTCTGCAGTTCCTGGATCATGATCTGGATGAACTGCTCGCTGCTCAGCTCGGAGAACCGGTTGACGCCGGCCCCGGCCTGGGTTGCGGTTGCATCGGATATCTGCATCGTGCTTGCCTCCCGGCCCGTCGGGGCCGCGGCGAATTACCTCACGCGACGAGGTCCAGCAACTCGCGCTGGAAATCCCACGTCTGTTGGTCTGTTTGATCCTGTGACCGGCCTTGCCCGGCCGACCCATCCTGTGACCCCGAGCCGGATTGCTGTTGGTCGAAGCGTCCGCGGCTCTGGCCGTCGCCGCCGGTCTGATCCTGCTGATGCTGCTGGGCCGAGGCGTGGGCCGACTGGCCGGACTGGCTCGGCTGCACGTTCAGCCGGTCGACGGTCAGCCCCTGCGTTTCGAGGGCCTGGCGGAGCGTTTGAATCTCACGCCGCAGCAGGTCGGCGGTCAGGTTGCTCGTCGTTTCGAAGTTCGCCCGGACGACGCCGGCTTCCATCGACACCTGCACGCGAAGCTGGCCGAGTTCGGGCGGGTTCAGCCGCATCGTCACCGTGCCGCCCTGCTGAGTGGTCAGACTCTGCGCGCCGCGGATCGCCCGATCGACCACGCCCTGGGCGTCGATCTGTGCGTCGCCGGCCACGGCGGTCGGGGCGGTGACCGGCGCGGGGCCCGGTGATGCGTTGATCGACGGGCCACCGCCCGGCTGCCCGGTCGAGGCGGCGCCGGCCAATCGCATGTCAATCGTCGGCTCGGCCGCGGTGGACAGCGCCGGCTGGGGGGCGGTCGGCTGCGGCGATGATGTCCCTTCGACGGCAGGCTCCTGGCCGGCCGTTGCCTGCGACGGCGTCTTGGCCGTTGAGACCGACTCACGAACCTCGAACGACTTCGGCGTGGCCGCTTCCTCGCTCACCTCCTTCGGGATCGCGATGCGGCCGGTGGATGCCGTTTGGCCCTGGCGGCCGTCCGATTCCGAGGAGCCGCCGCCCTGACCGCCGGACGGATCAGCGCCATCCGCGGCCGGTGCGACGACCTTTACCGTGGCGGCCTGCTCGGCGGCCGTGGCCCCTTTGGCCTCACCCCTGTGCTGCGTGGGCGGCGTGGCCGAACCGGCGGCTTCGGCCGACTTCGACGCTTCGGCTGAGGCCGCGGTGGTCGTGGCAGTCGCGGCTTGTCCCGCCGCCGTCGCGCCGGCCTTCACGGTCAGTTTCGTATTTGTTTGAGCCCCGGTCTCGCCGCTCGTCTTGCCGGCCCCGCCCTGTCCCGCTTCGCGCACGGGCTGCGCCTTGTCCGCGGATTGTGCGGGTTGGGAATCGCCCGCGGCGGGCTTCCCGGACTCACCGGAAGCGGCCGGCTTGCCCTGTTTCACGTCCTGCCCCGACGTCGTGGCCGGCTTCTCCCCCTGAGCGGACGTGGGTGCTGACTGTGATCCGCCCGACGAAGCGCGCGGCGCCGAACGCTCAACCGTCGGGTCCGGCGACGGTGACGGCGACGGTCCAAGAGCGCCGGCATCCGATTCCAGGTCCCGAAGCAGATCGCCGAACCCGCGGTCCGGCTTCGACGTCGACCGCACCGCCGACTCGGCGGTGGGCGAAAGCTGCATCAGTTGTGCGCTCGCTGCGTTCAACCCGCATCCTCCATCGCGGCAATCAAGTCACTGCCGCGGGTTCGCAGTCGCTCCGTCAACTGCACCGCCCACGACAGTTCCTCGTCGGTCTTGAACTCCCGGAGAACGCCTGCCGCCTTCCGTGGCTGCATCGCCTCCAGGTACCGCACCACTTCGTCCATCCCGCCCTCTTCCAGCAACTCGATGAACATCGACTTCGTCTGCTTCGGTGGAAGCTGCTCGTACAACTCGACCGCCTGGCTGAATCCTTCACGGTCGCGCTGCTCGCGCCACTCCTCGACCATCTTCTCGAAGGTCTGCTGCTTTTCGGCCACTTCTTTCTGCTGCTTCCGGGCGCTTTGCTGCAGGAGCTCGAGATTTCGCTTGAGGGCCTCGATCTCTTCCCGGGTGCGCTCCAGCCGCCGCAGCGCATACTCGGTGCGGCGTTGGTCTTCTTCGAGTCGCTCGGCCGTGGTGACCACCTTCTCGTCGTCGCCGGTGAGGCGGGCCAGACGCTCCGCCTGCTCTTTCGCCTCCTGCTCGAGCTTGGCCGCTTGTTCCTCGGCCTGCTGCTCGGCGGCGATGGTGTTTTCAAAGGTGTCCTTCACGGCGCTCATCCGTTCACGGTTCAGTCGATCCGATCCGACGAGGAACACGAGCAAGCCCAGTGCCAGCAGCACGTGCAGCACCGCGATTACCGAAATGGCCTGCCACAACGTCTTCATGCCACGTCCACTCGCTGCTGCCTGACAAACCGCTGGGTGCCGAGTTCGTCGAGCTCGCGCGCCTCGCGCCGATCCTGCTCCTTCCGCCAGCGGTCATACTGCTTCTGGCGCAGGCGATCGATGGCCTCGCGGGCCTTGGTCGCCTCGACCAGCTCGGCGCGAGCGGCGTCAATGCGTCGGCCGAGTAACAGCAATTCGCGCGCCAGCGTCTGAATCCGCATCGTGACCTGCCCGGCGTGATGGGCGTGCGACCGAATCCGCTGCACGTTCACCTGACCGGTGAGCGACTCGGCCATCGACCGCTTGTCATCGGTCACCGTCTGCTGGAGATCGCGCAACTGCGACTGGTAGATGTGCTGCTGCCGCAGCAGCTTCGCCAGGTCGCGCTGCTTCTGTTCCTCGATCATCCGCCGATGCTTGAGCACCGCCTCGAGCTTGAAGTGAAAGCCGGCCATCCGTGGCTCCTGTCGTTATCGTTCGTCTCCAGGGCGCGGGTCGTGTTTCTCGCGGTGGGCTCAGGTCGAGCCCGCCGTCCGCGTGCCGCCGGCCTGATGCGTCTTCCGCCGTTGCTGCTCGACCTGCCCGGCGAGTTCGAGCAACTGCGATCTTGCCGTCTCGAAGTTCACGTGGTTCTCCGGACTCTGCTGGAGCAGTTCGAGAATCGCCGGGCGCATGGCGATCGCCAGGTCGTAATCCGGATTGGAGCCCGGCGCGTAGGCCCCGATGTTGACCATGTCCTCGACCTCGGCGTAGAGACTGAGCAGGCGCACGACCTCGCCGCGTGCCGCCTGATGGTCGGCGTCGGTGACCGCCCGGGCCACGCGACTGACCGATTCGAGCACATCGATGGCCGGCCAGTGATTGCGGTTGGCCAGCTCGCGGGACAGCACGATGTGCCCGTCGAGAATCCCACGGCAGGTGTCGGAGACCGGCTCGGTCAGGTCGTCGCCTTCCACGAGGATCGCGTAGAAGCCGGTGATCGATCCGCGATCCGTCCGCCCGGACCGCTCGAGCAGCACGGGGAGCATGGAAAACATGCTCGGGGGAAAGCCCTTGGTCGCGGGCGGCTCGCCGGCGGCGAGGCCGATCTGACGCTGGGCCTGGCAGAACCGCGTCACCGAGTCCATCAGAAACACCACGTCCAGGCCCTGATCGCGGAAGTGCTCGGCCACACTGCAGGCGTACATTGCGGCGCGAACCCGCATCGGGGCGGGCTCGTCGCCGGTCGCGGCGATGACCACGCTCCGCCGCAACCCTTCTTCACCCAAGCTGTTTTCGATGAAGTCGCGGACCTCGCGGCCGCGCTCGCCGATCAGGGCGACCACGCTCACGTGGGCGTCGGTGTACTTGGCCATCATTCCGAGCAGCGTGCTCTTGCCGATGCCCGGCCCGGCGAACACGCCCAACCGCTGACCGCGGCCGGCGGTGAGGGCGGTGTCAATCGCCCGCACGCCGGTGCCGAGCGGTTGGTCGATCGTCGCCCGATGCAGCGGATCGATGGGATCGGGATGAATCGACCGCGCGATCGTCTCCCGCAGCGTGCCCTTCTCGTCGATGGGCCGGCCGAATCCGTCGACCACCCGTCCGAGCAGATCGTCGCCGACCCGCGCGATGGGCGCCGCGTGCTCGAGATGAACCCGGTCCCCCCGCTTCAGGCCGGACGTGAAGCCCATGAGCATCACGATGGTGCGATGGTCGTCGAAGCCGACGACCTCGCCGGTCACGTCGGGCCCGCGCCGGGTTTCGACCCGCACCACCGCCCCCACCGGACAGGGCAGATCGTCGACGAGCAGCGTGAGCCCGCGAATCTCGCTGACCGTGCCGGCCAAGCCCGCGGTCTCCACGGCGTCGAGCAACCGGAATGTGTCGGCGAGCGTCATGAGTTCGGCGTCGTCGGGGCTTGAGGATCGTCCGGCTGTTCGCCCGCGGGCAGGATGGCTTCGACGAGGCGCTGCAGTTGCGTCTCCAGCGTGGCGTCAATGCGTCCCTTGCCGTAGCGGATCGTGCACCCGCCGCGGGTGAGCGTTTCGTCGTCCACGAGTTCGACGTGCTGTGCCTGATCGAGTCGTGCCGCGAGCTTTGGCATCGCCTCGGCGACGAGCGGGCGATCTTCCGGGTGCAGACGGACGGTCAGATCGCACGGCCGGGCCACGTGGTCGATCGCCTCGGCGACCTGCTCGACGACCACGTCCGGGGCGACCGCGGGCACGCGTTTGACAATCTTCTCGGCCATGGCGAGCGTAAGCTGCAACAGCGACTGCCGGGCCTCGACGTGCATGTCGCGGCGTTCGGATTCGAACCGATCGGCGGCCTCGCTCCACGCCTGCTCGATGGCGGCGAGCGACGAGGCGGCCTCCCGGAGGGCCTGTTCCTTCCCGGCCTTCTCCCCGGCGGGATAGCCCTCGGCCCGACCTTGGGTGAAGCCGGCGTCGTAGCCGCGCTGCTCCGCGCCTTCGGTGAGCCGCTGGGCCTCGGCGCGGGCGTCGGCGACGATCCGGTCGGCCTCGGCCTGCGCGCGCGCCTTGAGTTCCGCCGCCTGACGTTGCAGGTCGCCGAGGTCGAGCACCACCGCCTCGCGGATCAGTTCGCCGGCGTGTTGTCCCTTGATCAATGCCATCGCTCAGGGCCCTTCGCTCCGGGGTCAGACAATCATTTCCTTCTCGCCGCCGCGGCCGGCGATGATGATCTCGCCCGCCTCCTCGAGGCGGCGGACCACGTCCACGATCCGCTGCTGGGCCCCCTCGACGTCGCTGACCCGCACCGGGCCCATGTACTCCATCTCTTCCTGGATGAGCGACGCCGCCCGCTCCGACATGTTGTGGAAGATCTTCTCGCGAAGGTCCTCGCTGGCCGTTTTGAGGGCGAGGGCGAGTTCGTCGTTGTCGATCTCCTTGAGCACGGCCTGAATACCGGTGTCGTTGACGAGCAGGATGTCCTCGAAGACGAACATGAGCCGGCGAATCTGCTCGACGAGGTCCGGGTCTTCGGATTCGAGGCCTTCGAGGATGCCGCGCTCGGTGGTGCGGTCGACGAGGTTGAGCACCTCGGCGACGGTGTCGACGCCGCCCGCCTTTTCGAAGCTCTGGGAGAGCATGTTGCTCAGCCGGGACTCGAGCCCGCGCTCGACCTCGCGGATGACCTCCGGGTTGGTCTGCTCCATGTTGGCCACGCGTTTGACGACCTCGATCTGCTTCTGTCCCGGCAGGCCGCCGAGCACCTCGGCCGCCTTATGGTGGGGCAGATGCGAGACGATCAACGCGATGGTCTGCGGATGTTCGTCCTGGATGAAGGTGAGCAGGTTCTCGCTTTCCGCCTTCTGGAGGAAGGAGAACGGGGTCTGCTGTACCTGCTGTGAGATCTGCTGGAGAATCTGGTCGGCGATCTTCGGGTCGAGCGACTTGCGCAACAGCGCCTGGGCGTAATCGAGCCCGCCCTCCGTGGCCCACGTCTGGGCCAGCACGAGGTGGTAATACTCCTCGATGATCTCATCGCGCGCCCGCGGCGCGACCGAGCCGATCGACGCCAGTTCGCGCGTGATCTCTTCGACCGTCTTGGTGTCGAGTTGCTTCAGGAGCGTGCCCGCGATCTCGGGACCGAGAGCGAGCATCAGGATCGCCGACTTCTGAATGCCGGTGAGTCCTTCGGTGCTTTCGATCTTGGTGTTGGCTCGTGGCATTCGCGATTCACCTCGTTACATCTCAAGTCCAATCGGCCGGCCACGTTACTCTTCGTGGCTCGCCCATCGTTTGATCAGGGTGGCCGCGTCGGCGGGATTCGACTTGACCATCTCGCCGACCTGCTCGGCGATCTTTCGGCTTCGCATTTCGTCCTCGTCGAGTTCCATGCCGGGCAGCGCGGTGTCGGATTCGTCGGCCTCGCCGATGACGTCCTCCTCGTTCGGAAGCTGCGGCGGGAGGCCGGCGATCTCTTCCGCGCTCGGCGGCTCGTTCTGCTGGTTGGCCTTGCGCACCATCATGAGCATCAGCCCGACGCTCACCAGGGCGAGCGCGCCGAGCCCGACGGGCTTGACCCAGCCGCGACCGACGAGCAGCGTCGAACCGACGCCCGCCTCGGCGGCTTCGCCCCCCGAGCCGCCGAAGGCGGTCTGGGCGTCCGGATACACATCGACCACCACCCGTCCCGGCTGGCGGGCGCTGAGGATGTTCTCGACCTGCTTGCGGATCGCCTCGCTTCGCTCGGCGATCAGTGGTCCGACCGCGTCGTCCGCGGGCGGATCAGCGTCTTCCTCCTCACCCCGCATGTAGAGCGAGACGAAGTATGAATGCGGCACATTGACGGTGGCGCTGATCCGTGTCGGCGCGCCCCCCGGCGACCATGCCTTCTCGTCAATCGTGCCGGGGAAGGTATCGAATTCGCTCTCACGCTCTTCCGAGGTAGAACTCGTGCCGGACGACTCGGCGGTGTTGATCGCCATGCCGGTGTTGGGGCGGGCGCCGGGTTCGCCGGCCACGTCCCGCTCGGTGGTGGTGGTGCTGCGGGTGAACTCCCGCTTGAGGAGCTCGGCGCTGCCGTCCTTGTCGATCAGCGACTTGTGGGTCTCTTTCCGGGTCAGGTCGACCTCGACGTTGACCGCGACGATTACGCCGCGGATGTAGCCGAGAGCGCGGGTGACCTTTTCGCGATAGAAGCGCTCCTGGGCCTCGATGTGTTCGAGATAGTCGCCGGGGAGGATTTCTTCCTCGCCCTGGGTCCGCCACTGCCGGCCGGCGACGGCGTCGATGACCGTCACGTCCTCCGGTCGCATTTCCGCCACCGCCCCGCTGACCAGTCCGGCCACGGCGTCCGCTCGTTTGCGGTCGAACCGGCCGCCCGACGCCTCGACGTTCACCGATGCGGTCGGCCGCATGTGCGTGGCGCCGAAGCCCTCGTTCTGGGGCCGGGAGATGATGACCGTCGCCCGGCGGACCCACGGATAGCTGCGGATCACCCGGCCGATTTCGTTCTGCAGCGCGATGTTGTACACCTGCCGATTCTGCGCGCTCGACTGCCACCAGTTCTGCTGCTCCAGGATGGCCCGGAAGCCCTGGCTCGTATCCTCGGGCAAAAGCTGCTGGAGTTGGAGGCCGGCGAGGGCTTCACTGCGGCGCTCGGTGGGGATGAGCACGCGGTCGCCCTCGGTGCGGAAGGCGATGCTCTGTGATTCGAGGTAGCTGGTGATGCGCAGGCGCTGCTCGGCGGAGAGCGGCTGGTCGAGCAGCGGCGACATCTGGGGCTGGGCCGCCCACATCCACATCAGCCCCAGCACGATCGGAATGAACAGGGCCAGCGTTCCCATCAGGAGCTTTTGACTGACCGTCAATTCCGAAAGCTGGGTCTGGATCTGGGCCAACCAGCGTCGAACAAATTCCATGATGTCGGCCTCCGTGCCGTCGAACGGGCGCTTCGGCCCGCCGCTCCGCCTCGCCGACTACGTCGCCGCTGCGAGGGGAGCTGCTTTCGTCTGCCCGTCTCCACGGGCGTCCGTCAATTCACTACACGCGCATCTGTCTGAATTCGTCGTAGGCGTCGAGCATCTTGTTGCGGACCTGCTGAAGCATCTTGAAGGCCATGTCCGCCTTCTGCTTGGCGATCATCACCCCGGCCACGTCGTCCCGGCGGCCGACGGCGAGGTCCTCGATCGCCTTCTCCGCGTCGGTCTGCAACTGATTCACCTGCTCGATGTTCTTCATGAGCAGTTGCTTGAAGTCGGCGTCGGACTTCTGACC
>CAYFQS010000006.1:0-27476 GCA_964345245.1 uncultured Planctomycetaceae bacterium
TCACGCGCCGGCTCTTCGCCCGCGCGATCGGCGGGGGCGCGCTGCCGGGCGGGGACAGCAGCGGTTCCACGTCGCGGTTATTCCGGCGAGCGCCGGCGGGTTGCGTCAGTGGAGCGGTGGATCGGCGCGCCGGCCGGGTCTCCGGCGTCTGCCGGGGATCGGACCGATACGCCGACGCCGGGGCGGAGGCCAGGCGCTCCTCGCGCAGCGTGACTTTCAAGGCGACGGGCCGACCGCTCAGGTCCTGCTGTTTCACCAGCACGCCGACGGGCGTGTTCGGATCGAACAGGCCCCAGCGAATGCTGTGCGCCGGGTTGGCGCCGTAGATCGACGGCGTCCAGTCCTGGGTGTGTTCGAGGTCGACCACGGCCATTTTGCCGATGGGCACCTCGAGGCGCCAGACCGTCTCCCCGGTGACGCGGTCCACCAGGGCGAGGTTGTAGGGCGTCTCCGGCGTGCTGTGGTAGTTGTGCCGGTCCTTACTGGCGCCGTAGGGGAAACGCATGCTGTCGACAGCGCCGCACCCCGCGGTAAGCAGGCACGCGACGGCGACGAGGATGAGGGCGATACGGTTCATCACAGACCTCGCTGTTCCATGTGGTCAGGCGATAGCATATGCATCCTTGCGGTTTTCGCCAAGGGCCTCCGCATGAGCCCTATCGGCTGATTGGGGGCGAGGGATTCGCGAATCGGTCCATTCGGCCGCCAAATCGACGTTTGTCGCCTCTCGGGGGCGGTTATCGGACGCCCCGGCTCAACAGGTTTCCGCCTTGTCCGCGTCGCCGCCGGGCATCGGCACGTGCTCCACGATGCTCAGCCCGAAGCCCTCGAGGGCGTGGAAGTGCAGCGGGTGGTTGCTCAGCAGCCGCAGCCGCCGCACGCCGAGGTCGTGGAGAATCTGCGAGCCGATGCCGTAGTCGAAACGCTGGATCGGCCGGGCGAGTTGGGGCGACTCGCCCGCGGCTTCGGCGTGCGATGCCGAAAGGTGCAGCGTCTGGAGTCGCTGGAGCAGTCCGCGGCCCATCCCTTCGCAGCGCAGGTAAAGGATCGCCCCTTCGCCGGCGGCTTCGACCTGGCGCATCGCTTCGTGCAGCAGTCGGCCGCTGGGCTGCTGCTCGTCGCCGAACACGTCGCCGAGCAGGTTCTGGCTGTGCACCCGCACGAGCACCGGATCGTCGATCACCGCCCGGCCCACGCGGCCCTTGCACAGGGCGACGTGCAGCAGGGGATCGGTCTGACTGCGATAGGCGATGAGCCGAAACTCGCCGTCGCTGCAGACGAAGGGCGCCTCGTCGACGCGGTCGACAAGCTGCTCGCGAGCCATGCGGTGGGCGATCACGTCGGCGACGGTGCACATCTTCAGCCCGTGCTCGCGGCAGAGGGCGGCGAGCTGCGGCCGGCGGGCCATGGTGCCGTCGTCGTTCATCACCTCGATGATCGCCGCGGCGGGGCGAAGCCCGGCGAGGCGGCAGAGATCGACGCTGCCCTCGGTCTGGCCCGTCCGCACCAGCGTGCCCCCGCGCCGGGCTCGCAGCGGGTTCACGTGCCCCGGGCGGGCGAAGTCGCCGGCCGTCGCATCGGGCCGGGCGAGCAGGCGGATGGTCGTGGCCCGGTCCGCCGCGGACACGCCGGTCGTGATGCCGTACTTCTCGTGGGCGTCGACGCTCACCGTCAGGGCCGTGCCGCGCTGCGTGGTGTTGCTCGGGCTCTGCGGGGCAAGGTCGAGCTGATCGCAGATCGCGCCGTCGAGGGCGACGCAGAGCATGCCCCGGGCGACCTTGACCATGAAGTTGACCACGTCCGGCGTGACGTGCTCGGCGGCGCAGACGATATCCCCTTCGTTCTCGCGCTGTTCATCATCGACGAGCACGACCATCTTCCCGGCCCGAAGGTCGTCGAGAATCTCCGGAATGCCGCTGAAGCTCACGTCGTTCATGGCAAACCGCGCATTGTACACCGTTCGTCTCATGCTCGCGCCCGGCGGGGGCGTCGGCGCGCTCCCGCTTCCGGCGCGCCCTCGCTTCAGCGAGGCGTGGGCTGCCCTGGGCGGGCGGATTTCCCCGCACTCGCTGAAGAGAGGCGGGCCGGCCGTCGAATGTGCGCAGGATCGGCAGCTCTTGCGCGGCGTGCGTTGCGCTCCCGCGCGGTGCGATTCCGCTGTCCGCGGGATTCTCAGGGATTTCCGGGCACTTTTTCCGTTCGGCGTGTCGGCACGGCCCTTGCCTCGGGTTCGGCGGCGACGTGCCGATGGGCCGCGCCATGGACAGCCACAGGAGCATCACGTGAGTCACTGGACGGACATCATCGAGCGGTCGGGCGACGAGAATGTCGGCGCGGCGCTGGTGCGTCTGGCCCGCATGGCCGCGGCTGTCCACATGGACGAAGCATCCACCCGCGTCAAAGAACGAAAAGAGAGCGACGGATCGCTCTCTCGGCCGACCGCGGCGGACGCGACAGCCCGCCGCGCGGTTCACACGGAGGTGAACCGATGAACTACGGTCTGTATCTTTCCGCATCCGGCGTCCTGACGAACCTGCATCGCCAGGACGTCATTGCCAACAACCTGGCGAACACGAGCACGGTCGGATTCAAGCGGGCCATGGCGGACTTCACCCAGCGCGACGCCGAGGCCATCGAAGACCGTCTTTCGCCGGATGTCTCGCACAAGCTGCTCGACCGGCTCGGCGGCGGCACGCTGGTCAGTCCTTCGAAGCTCAACTGGCAGCCGGGCCCGCTCACCCAGACGGGCAGCGATCTGCACGTGGCCATCGATGGCGATGGCCGGGGATTCCTCGTCGTCCAGAACGAAGACGGCGGTCTGCGGCTGACCCGCGACGGGCGGCTGGCGTTGGACAAGGACGGCACGCTTCGCACGGAGATCGGCGATCTGCGGGTGCTCGGCGCCAACGACGAGCCGATCCTGCTCGACCGGTCGCTGCCGATCGAGGTGGACTCGAAGGGCACGATCCGGCAGGGCGGCGAAGCGGTCGCGCGGCTTCAACTGGTCGAGGTCGACCGCGGGTTGCTCACGCCGGAGGGCAAGGGGCTGTTCACGACGGACGAGCAGACGCTCGCCGGCCGGCAACCGGCCGACGCCACCGTGCTCCAGGGCTGGCTGGAAGATTCGAATGTTGATCCGGTACGCGAGTTGCTCGCGTTGATTGAGACCAGCCGGGCGATCCAGGACGGTGCTTCGCTCATCCGCTACCACGATTCGGTGATGGAGCGAGCGGTGAACCAGCTCGGCCGGGTCTCCACCGGCTAGGCGGTCCAGGCAAGGATGTCAGGAAACGGTCAGTAACCGACGTTCCACGGAAGGAAGTCAATGGCCACCGTCGCATTACATTCCGCCGCCACGGGGCTCAGCGCGCTGAGCACCAATATTGACGTGATCGCCAATAATCTGGCGAACTCGAACACCACGGGCTTCAAAAGCCAGCGCGTCAACTTCGAGGACCTGCTCTACCAGGAACTCGCCCAGCCCGGCGTGGAGAACGCCAACGGCGATCAGCGGCCGGCGGGTATTTTCGTCGGCCTGGGCGTCCGCGTGGCCAACACCGACCGTAACTTCGAAGTCGGCTCGCCCATCAATACCCAGCGCCCCCTCGACATCATGGTCGACGGCGACGGGTTCTTCTCCGTCGACATCATCCAGGACGAAGGCACCGGCATCGGATACACCCGGGCGGGCAACTTCCTGATTAACTCCGACGGCGAACTGGTGCTCGGCAACGGCGACGGCCCGCGGCTCGTCCCGCCGATCACGCTGCCCCTCAACGCCACCGACGTGACGATCAGCAGCGACGGCATCGTCACCGCCCTCGTGGAGGGCGAAAGCGTGGAGGTCGGGCAGATCGAGATCAGCGACTTCGTGAACCCGAACGGCCTGCGGTCCATCGGCGGCAACATCTATGTCGAAACCGAGGCCTCGGGCCCGCCCATCGAGGGCGTGCCCGGACAGGAGGGCCGCGGCATGATCCTGCAGGGCTTCCTGGAAAGCTCCAACGTCGATCCCGTGCAGGAACTCGTGGACCTGATCAAGGCCCAGCGCGCCTTTGAGATGAACAGCCAGGTGGTCGAGGCGGCGGACGAGTCGCTGCAGGTCGTCGCCAACCTTGGCCGCTGATTTGTTTGATGAACTGACATGATCCGCATGAAACGGCACATTCCGACCTTGCTCCTCGCCGCCGCGATGCTGGCCGGCGGCGCGACCGCGCTGGCCGACAGCGCTTCGCTGTATCGCACGGCGAACGTGGAAGGCCCGGCGGTGACGCTCGCCGACGTGGCCGATCTCAGCGGCGACGAGGCGGAGCGATTCGCCGAGGTTGAGATCGCCACTTTCCCCGCTCAGCAGACGACCCTGGAGGTGCGGCTGGCCGAGATTCGCCGTGAGCTCGACCGCCACGGCGTGCACTGGGGCAAGCTCTCGCTCAGCGGCCCGCGAGCGATCGAGGTGACGCGGCGGATCGAACAGATGCCGCGTGAAGATGAACCCGATGCGGCGGCCGATCCGCCGGCCGGCGACGCCGAGCCGCTCGCGAATCCCGTGCAGGGCGTGAGCACGCGGAACGTCGGCGTGCCGCTGCGCGACCGGATCGTGCAATGGCTTACCGCCTCGCTCGATGCCGATGCGGCCTCGCTCGACATCCAGTTTCTCGGCCGCGAAGCCGAGGAACTGGCGCTGCGCGACGGCGGCTATCGCCTGGAGTTCGTCCCCGGCAGCCGCGACCTGCTCGGCCGGCTGCCGGTGACGGTGCGGTGCTACCGGGGCGATCAGCTTGACCGGACGATCCGGGTGAACCTGCACGTGCGACGGCAGGCGGAGGTCGTCCGGGCGGTCCGCACGCTGCATCGCGGGCGGACGATCACGCAGTCCGACGTGAAGTTGGAGCGGACGTGGCTTGACGAATCCGCCCGCACGCCGGCCACGGACATCGCGGCGGCCGTCGGGCAGGTCGCGGCCGGGCTCATCCGGGCTGACGATGTGGTTTACGCCGACGATCTTGATGCCCCCGTCCTCGTCAAGCGCCGCCAGCTCGTCACCATTCGCTGCCTCTCCGGCGGCGTGGTGCTGAAGACGGTCGGCCGGGCGCTGGACGAGGGCGCCGATGGCGACCTGATCGCCGTCCGCAACGAACGCACCCGCGAGACCTTTTACGCCCGGGTCACCGGCGCGCAGGAGGCGGTGCTCTTGGTGGACGACGGCGGACACGGGGATCGCAAAGCTTTGACTGACTCTCGGAGGTGACTTGTGCGGCTAACCGATGCGATCATGGCCACAGCGATTCTCACGTTCACCGCCGGCCTGGCCTGGGGCCAGAGTTCGTCGCTGTACCTGATGGAGCCCGAGCCGCCGCAGCGGGTGCACGGCAAGGTCGCCGCGCCCGCCGAGCTCGATCGCGCCTCCTACACCGCCGTGCTCATGCCCGAGCCGCGCCAGTTCAAGGTCCACGACCTGGTCACCATCATCGTGCGGGAGTCGGCGAGTGCGTCGTCCACGTCCGGCCTGGAAACCGAAAAGGAAGTCGAGCTCGACGGGTCGATCGACGCCTTGCCCAGCTTCCAGCTCAAGGATTTGCTCGAACTCCGGCTCAACCCCTCCACCATGGAGGACGGCTCGCCGCAGGTGAAGCTCGGCATGGAAAACGAGTTCGAGGGCGAAGGCGAGTACAGCCGACGGGACGACGTGACGCTGCGAATCACCGCCCAGATCATCGACATCAAGCCCAACGGCAATCTCGCCCTCGAAGCGGTCAAGTACATCAAGAACGACGAGGAGGAGCTCGAAATCCGCCTCACCGGCTACTGCCGCAGCGAGGACGTGACCGTGGACAACACCGTGCTCAGCACGCAGATGCACGGCCTGCGACTGGAGAAGGAGCACAAGGGTGAATTGCGCAACGCCTCGAAGAAGGGCGTGCTGACGAAGGTGCTGGAGTTCCTGTTTAACTTCTAACCACGGCGGTGCCGGCCTCGCGGGCGGAGACCGCCGCCGGCATCGCAAGTGGACGAAACGAGGACCATGGATGGTCGACGAGACGACGACAACCCGACCGGCATCCCCGGAAGTTCTGCCGACGAATCCGCGTCCGAGGCGATACGTCCCGGCCGCGTTCGCGGCGTTGGTCCTGGTGCTGATCGCGGCCGGCGGCGTCCGGGCCGTGCAAATCCAGGACATCATCCGCATCAAGGGCGCCGAGGCGAACAAGCTCGTGGGCATGGGCCTCGTCGTCGGTCTGCGGGGCACGGGCGATGGCGGGAAGTATCTGCCGGCCATGCGCCGCCTCGCGGCGATGATGAATCGCCTCGGTGATCCCAACGTCATCGCGCACGAACTCAAGGACGTGGAGAACGTCGCCCTGGTCGAAGTCACGGCCAACCTGCCCGCGGTGGGCGTGCGTGAAGGCGACCGCGTCGACGTGCACCTCGCCAGCGTCGGGCCCGCTTCGAGTCTCGAAGGCGGGCGGCTGGTGATCACGCCGCTGCTCGGTCCGGTGCCCGGCTCGCCCATCTTCGCCTTCGCCAGCGGCGCCCTGACCATCGAGAACGACGATGTGCCCACGGTGGGCGTGGTCCGGGAGGGCGCGACGCTCACCCGCGACGTGATGAGCCGCTACATGGACGAGTTCGGCCGAATGGCCGTCGTGCTCGACACGCCGCACGCGACCGTGCCCATGGCCAACACCATTGCGACGCTGATCAACGACCTGATGGCCCCGGACGCCCCGCCGATCGCGATGGCGATCGACGGCAAGAACGTGATCATCGAAGTGCCGCAGCGCGAGCAGGCCAACCCGAGTGCCTTCATCAGCCAGGTGCTCGAGATTCATCTCGATCCCTCGCTGGTGCGCACCGAGGCCCGGGTGGTGATCAACGAACGCACCGGCACGATCGTGATGACCGGCGACGTGCATATCTCGCCGGTCGTGATCTCGCACAAGGGGCTGACGATCACCACCGTCGCGCCGAAGGCCCCGCCCACGCCGCAGAACCCCGAGGTGGAGGAGAAGACGTTCGTCGGGATCGATCCGTCGAACCGCGCCGGGGCGGAGCTTGCGGACCTCATGGCCGCCTTCAACCAGTTGAAGGTTCCGGCCGAGGACCGCATCGCGATCATCAAAGAGATCTGGAAATCGGGCAAGTTACTGGCCCAACTCGTGGTGGAGAACTGACCGTGCTGAGTTCGCCGGTGGACATCTCGACGCTGAGCGAAATGCTCGGAGCCCGTGAGTGGCCGGGCGCGACCGACCGCGATCGCGCCGCCGGGCAGACCTTCGGCGGCGGGCTGAGCGGGCTGCTGTCCGGCGACTCGCCGGCCGGCGAACGTCGAGACGACGGCGCGGCCGAGGCGTCGGACGCCCGCATCCGCGAAGCCGCCGACGCCCTCGTCTCGCTCGGGTTCGTCCAGCCGCTGCTGAAGATGGTGCGGCAGTCGCCGCTTCGCAGCGAGCTGATGCACGGCGGGTTCGGCGAGGACGCCTTCGGCCGGCAGCTTGACATGATGCTCGCCGACCGCGTGGCGGAGCGGACCAGCGGCTCGATCGGCGAAGCCATCTATCGGCATCTGACCCGCGGCGGCGAACCGGTCGCCGGCCGCATTGAGGACAACGCATGAACCGTCTGATCCCCCAGGTTGAGCAGTGCCTGAACGAACTGATCGCCGAGCACGAGCAGTTGCTCATGCTCGTGCGACGCAAGCGCCTGGCCCTCGCGAACGCCCAGCCGGAGCTGGTCCAGGACTGCTGCGAGCGAGAGAACGCGCTGATCCAGCGGATCGGCGAGATCGAGAAGCGCCGCCAGACCGTGGTGGCCCAGTGGACCCAGCAGACCCACAGCGCGGCCACACAGCCGCTTACCCTCCGCGAGATCGCGGAGCGGCAGGACGAGCCGGTGCGTGGCCGGCTGCTCATGAACCAGCAACGGCTCCAGGAGCTGATGCGAAACGTGCAGGACGAGAACCGCGTGGCCCGGGACGCCACCGAGGGATTGCTCCGGCACGTGCAGGGCATGATCCGCGTGATCAGCCAGGCGGTGAGTTCGGCGGGCGTGTACGGCCGCAAGGGCGTGGCCGCCGGCCCCCCCGCCATGGCCAGCAGCTTCGCCGTCACCGCATGACCCCGATGCCCCAGGCGTAACGATGTCGCTCAGCAGTGCGTTACAACTCGGCCGCTCGGCCCTTCAGGTCAACCAGACCGCCCTGGAGGTGACGGGCAACAACCTGGCCAACGCCGCCACCGAGGGCTACAGCCGCCAGCAGGTGATCACTTCGCCCGCCCAGGGCCAGGAGATCATGCCCGGCACCTTCGTCGGGGCCGGGGTGAAGCTCGAACAGATTGTCCGCTCGGTGGACGAGGCGCTGATGGGGCGGCTGCGGTCGGCGACGTCCGACAACCAGGCCGCCATGCAACGCCGCGACCTGCTCTCCCAGATCGAATCGATCCACAACGAACTGGCCGACGAAGGGCTCAACACGCAGCTCTCGCAGTTCTTCAACAGTTGGTCGCAGCTCGCGAACAACCCCGGGGACAATTCGCTGCGAACCCTCGTGGTGCAGCAGGGGAAGAATCTCTCCGACTTTATCCGCGACCTGCACGGCCGGCTGACCACGCTCCGCCAGCAGGTGGACGGCGCTCTGCGAGGCAATGTGAACTCGGCGAATGGGCTGCTCGACCAGATCGCCCAGATCAACAACGACATCGCCCGCACCGAGCGAGGCCAGGGCAGCGCGAACTCGCTCCGCGACGAGCGGGACCGTCTGCTCAACGACCTCGGGGAGTTGGTGGATATCTCGACCGTCGAGCAGACGAACGGGACGGTGGACGTATTCATCGGTTCCACGCCGATCGTGCTCGGCTCGAGCAGCCGCGGGCTGCGGCTGGAGTTCCAGGGCGAAGGCGCCGACGTTCAGCCGCGGCTTCGCGTCGATGCCGACGGCACGTATCTCCAGCCGTCGAGCGGGAAGATCGGGCAGTTGATGACCGGTCGCAGCGAGGACATGGTCGCGGCGGTCGACGCGCTCAGTGAATTCACCGGCCAGCTCATCTTCCAGGTCAACCGCGTGCACAGCCAGGGCCAGGGCAGGGAGCACCACGCCTCGGTGACCGGCAGCTACGCGGTTGACGACATCACGGCCGGACTCGCCGGCGCGACCGCCGACCTGCCCTTCCAGCCCGGACACGGCAGCTTCCAGTTGCACGTGACCCAGCAATCGACGGGCAGCCGGGTCACGAGCCAGATCAACGTCGATCTCGACGGGCTCGGCGGGGCGGACATGTCGCTGGCCGACCTTCGCGACGCGATCAACGCCGACCCGACGGTGAGCCCCTACGTGACCGCGAGCATCACCGTGGAAGGGGCGCTGAAGATCGACGCCGACTCCGCGGACTTCAAGTTCAGCTTCTCCGACGATTCGAGCGGCGTGCTCGCGGCCCTGGGGATCAACACGTTCTTCACCGGTTCCAAGGCCCTCGACATCGACGTGAACGACGCGCTCGGCGAATCGCCCGGCCTGCTCGCCACCGGCCAGGGACACGTGCCCGGCGACGCAAGCAACGCCGTGGCCATCGCCACTCTGCAGGACCAGGGCATCGGCGATCTCAACGGGCTTTCGCTCCGCGATTACTGGACGCGGCACATCGAGGACTACGCCATCCGCACCTCCCAGGCCGGGCAGGAGGTCTCGTCCACGGGCGTGGTGCTCTCGTCGCTGCAGGCCCAGCGGGAATCGGTGAGCGGGGTGAACCTCGACGCCGAGGCCATCAACCTCCTCGCCTACGAACGCGCCTACCAGGGCGCGGCGCGGTTCATCTCGGTGGTGGACCGCATGATGCAAACCCTCATTGGCATGGTGCAGTAAACCGTGAGCAGCATTCCGTCCAATGTGAACGCCATCTCGCCGGCGCTGCAGTCCCAGACGCTGATGGACAACATGCAGCGGACCAACGGCGAGATGCTCAAGCTGCAGGAGCAGCTGTCCACCGGCAAGCGCGTCAACCGCCCGTCGGACGAACCGACCGCGGTCGGGTCGATCATGTCGCTTCGCACCGCGCTGGAGCGGGTGGACCAGCGGCTCAAGAACCTCGAACACACCGGGGCGGTGCTGAACAACACCGACGCCGCCCTCTCCGACGTCAGCGCTCTGCTGCTTGAAGCCGAGAGTATTGCGTCCAGCCAGATCGGCATCACCGCGAATCCAGACACCCGGGCGAATCAGGCCGTGGTCATCGAGGCGCACCTGACGGAGCTGATGGAGATCGCCAACCGCGAGCACCAGGGCGTGCATCTCTTCGCGGGCAGGGCGAGCACGGAGCCCCCGATCGAAAGCTCCGGCAACGGATTCCGCTACGTCGGCGGGACCGACAACCTGCAGGCCGACCTTGATCTCCGCACGTCGCTCGGCGTGAATACCAACGGGGCTTCGGCCTTCGGCGCCCTGTCGAGCCGGGTGCAAGGCACGGTCGATCTCGATCCCGACGCCGCGGCGACCACGCGGATCACCGACGTGGCCGGGGCCCGCAATCGCGGCGTGACGCTGTCGAGCGTTCGCGTCACCGTGGACGGCAATTACACCGACGTCGATCTCAACGGAGCGGACACGCTCGGCGACGTGGTGACCCGCGTCAACAACGCCATCGACGGCTGGGACCCGACCGCGGGATCGCTGGCCATTGGTCCGGACGGATTCGAACTGACCGCCAACGTCGGCCACACGATCACGATCGGCGACATCGCGTCGGGCGTCACCGCGCTGGACCTGGGCATCGCCGTCTCCGCCACCGACGCCACGACCGTCGGTGCCGACGTTGACCCCCGGCTCACCGAGCTCACGGAACTCGCCGCCCTCGGCCCGGCCATCGACTGGGCGAGCGGCATTCAGATCACCAACGGCGGGATCACCGAAACCATCGATCTCAGCAGCGCCAACACCATTCGCGACGTGATCAACCTCTTCGATCGCGCGGACGTGGGCGTTCGCGTGGAGGTCAACGCCGATCGCACCGGGCTGAACCTGATCAACGAGGTCAGCGGCGCGGAGTTGACCGTGGCCGAGAACGGCGGGACCACCGCCGGCGACCTCGGACTGCGGACCTTCGACGCCACCACGCAGCTCTCCGTGCTGAACCATGGCCGGGGCGTGCAGACGGTGAACGGCGTGAATGACCTGCAGATCGGCCTGCACGACGGAAGCACCATCGATGTCAATCTCGACGGCGTGGTGACGGTGCAGGACGTGATCGACGCGATCAACACCGCCGGCGGCGGCAGCGTGACCGCCGCGGTCTCCGCGACCGGCGGCGGGCTGGAACTGACCGATCTCACCGCCGGCGGCAATGACTTCTCGGTGGCGGGCGTCAACGGCTCCGCCGCCGCGGAGGACCTGGGGATCAAGAAGTCCGCCGGGGCGGGCAACACGATCGACGGCGACGGCGTCGCCGCCGTCCGGGCGGAAAGCGTCTTCACCCACCTGATGATGTTGCGCGAGGCGTTGCTGACCGGCGACGACCGGGCGATCACCGAGGCGGGCGAGAAGCTCAACGAAGACCTCGACCGCGTGACGGTCACGCGGGCCGACGTGGGCGTTCGGGCGCGCCGGGTGCAGCAGACCACGGAGCGCGAGGAGAATGGCAAGCTGTTTGATCAGTCGCTGCTCTCGGACGTCCAGGACTCGGACTTTGCCGAGGCGATATCGAGATTCATGCAACTGCAGCAGCAGTTGGAGGCGAACATGCTGGCCGGGCAGCGTTCGATGCAGATGAACCTGATGGACTTCCTGCGGTGATCGGATCACCGCGGCAAGCGGCGAGCGGCCTCGCGGCCGGACCGCGCGTCGAGAAGCGACAGGATGTCGCGGCCCGGTCGGAGACCGGGAGTCAAACCAGGATGGAAGGCCGAGACCAAGGAGCGAGCCATGCTCGTGAATACGTCGAGATTCGGACAAGTGGAAGTGGAAGACGATCGCGTGATCACCTTCCCGAACGGACTGCTGGGCTTTCCCAACTACCAGCGTTACGTGCTGATCCAGCCGAACGATGACAGCTACTTCCTGTGGCTGCAGTCGGTGGACACGCCGGAGCTGGCCTTCGTGGTGGCCGACCCCAGTCTGTTCGTGAACGGCTACGAGGTCCCGCTCAAGACCGAGCACCTGGAAGCGCTCGGCGTGGAGCGGGCCGAGGATGTTCAGGTGTTCGTGATCGTCAACAAGCGGGGCAATGTGCTCACGGGCAACCTGCTCGGACCGCTGGTGGTCAACATCGACGGCAAGAGCGGTCAGCAGTTGGTGCTGGCCGACCGGCGGTGGGACACCCGCGTGGCGCTGGTGGAGTTGAACGGCGCGGCGTCGGCGGCATCGGCCTGACCCGGCCGCCGAGCCGGGGGATGACGGCGGCGCCGGGGTGAACCCGGCGCGGTCGAGGCCAGTAGCGCTCATGGATGAGCGTGTGACCAACCTTCGCCGCCCCGCGGCGGCGACGTACCGGGAAGGAGCCCAACCATGCTGGTGTTATCCCGTCAGCGCGATGAAACAATCATGATCGGCGACGACATCGAGATCACCGTCGTCGATATCCGGGGCGATAAGGTCCGTCTGGGCATCTCGGCGCCACCGTCGGTCCCCGTGCACCGCAAAGAGGTGTATGAGGCGATCAAGCGGGAGAACCGGGAGGCCAGTCAGGCGGACATGGCCGACCGCGATTTGTCGAAAGCGAACGAGCGTCTGCGTCGCGGGCCGTCGAACGGAAAAAACGGCGGTTCCGACGCGTCCCCGAAGCAATAGATGGCACGGGCCTTGCTTATTCTTTTTCAGTAGCGGAGTCATGGACTCCACATGCAACGGTTGCCCGAAGTGCGACATCCACGGACGAGTACGCTGCGGGCAACGTGCTTAGCCACAATCAAGGAGGATTGCCATGGCTAGGATCAACACGAACGTCGCCTCACTGGTGGCACAGCACAATCTGGCTAAGTCGAGTGCTGATCTGCAGGTACGACTGCAGCGGCTCAGCACCGGCCTGCGGATCAACCGCGGGGCCGACGGCCCGGCCGACCTGATCGTCTCCGAGCGCCTCCGCTCGGAGATCGAAGGAATCGACCAGGCCATTGGCAACGCCGAACGCGCAACAAATGTCATTGCCACGGCAGAAGCTTCGCTGGCCGAGGTGGCGAATATGCTCAGCAGCATCAAGGGCCTCGTCGTCGAAGCCGCGAACTCCGGCGCCCTCAGCCGCGAGGAGATCGAAGCCAACCAGCTCCAGATCGACTCCGCCGTCGCCTCCATCACCCGGATCGCCAACACGACGAGTTTCGCAGGTCTCGACCTGCTCAACGGCTCGCTGGACTACATCACGTCCGGCGTGCCCGCCAGCGCCATCAGCGATGTCGACATCCACCAGGCGAACTTCGGGACCTCTTCCAGCGTCCCCGTGTCCGTCCAGGTGCTCACAAGTGCTGAGAAGGCAGGCCTGTTCCTCTCCACCGGTACCGCAGCCCTGACCAGCAGTGTCGCCTTGGAGATCGCCGGCAACAAGGGCGTCGAGGTCCTCCAGTTCGTGTCCAACACGAACCTGAGCGCCGTCGCCGTCGCCATTAACCGGATCAGCGATTCCACCGGCGTCGTCGCCTCCATGGCCGGCGCCGGCTACAACTCCGGGCTGGTCTTCCGAAGCGAGGAATTCGGCATCGATTCCTTCGTCTCCGTGCAGAAGGTCCCCGGCTCCGGCGGTGATTTTTTCACCACCTACACCACCAAGGGCACCCCCGCCAGCGCCAGCCAGCGCGACACCGGCGAGGACGTGCTCGCCCTGGTCAACGGCGCGCTCGCCCTCGGCCAGGGCTCGACCGTGAAGCTGAATAGCGGGGGCCTCAACCTCGAAATGCAGCTTACCGAAGACTTCGCCCAGAGCACCGCGACCAAGACCTTCGACATCACCGGCGGTGGGGCGATGTTCCAGGTCGGCCCCGAGGTGAATTCGAGCCAGCAGATCAGTTTCGGCATCAGCTCCGTGGCGGCGAATCGCCTCGGCGACGCCACCGTGGGCTTCCTGAACAGCGTGGTGAGCGGCGGGTCGAACTCACTCGTCGCGGGCAATGCCCGGGAAGCCGGGGCGGTGATCGACAAGGCCATCACCCAGATCGCGGTCATGCGAGGCCGGCTCGGGGCCTTCGAGCGGAACACCCTCCAGACCAACGTTCGCTCCCTCCAGATCGCCCTGGAGAACGTCACGAGCAGCGAATCGCAGATTCGCGATGCCGACTTCGCCGAGGAGACCAGCAAGCTCACCCGCGCCCAGGTGCTCAACAACGTCGGCACCAACGTCCTGGCCATCGCCAACAGCAGCGCCCAGAACGTCCTGTCCCTGTTGCAGTAGACCGGACATCCCATCTGAACACACGTGACCGGACCGGACTGCTGCGGCAGTCCGGTCCTTGTTCTGTGAACTCCGGGTGCGGAACCCGGATTCCGATTCAAATCCGAATGCCTGAATGCCCGAAGCGGGGACGCGGGCTCTCCGCGCCGGCCATCGGGGCATTGAAGCATCGGGGTTGACCCGGGTTTCGGGCGTCGGGTTCCGGGTTTCCACTTCCTCCTCTCCGCGCAATCATTGCCGGCATCGGTCGATCCTGCGCATGTCCGATAAGCGGAAACTTTTTTCCCGCGTGATTGAAGTGTCAGTTAACTGCCGAAACACAGCAACCGATAGCTAGTCAATGATGGCCCGAGCCAACGCGGCCGCGGGTGATCGACGGCGGGCCGGCGCACGGCCGAGTCGGAAGGAAACGAACATGCAACGGACACAAGACATTCGAAAGGAGCAGGGGCATCATGTGGTGATCGCTCGCGGGAGGAGGGGATTACTGACAAAGCGTACTAACGGATTGGTGGCCCGCTGGGCCGTCGTGAAACAGGTCACGTGTTCATGGAGGACACAACATGAGTAGGATCAACACAAATGTGCCATCGTTACTGGCACGACGAATTGTCGGTCAGCAGAACCAATCGCTGACCAAGAGTCTGGAGCGACTCAGCACTGGTTTGCGGATCAACCGCGGTGCGGACGATCCGGCCGGTCTGATCGCCAGTCAGAACCTGCGGGCCGAGAAGACCGCGATCAACGCGGCGATCTCGAACTCCGAGCGAGCCGACCAGGTGATCAACGTCGCCGAAGGCGGTCTCGCCGAAGTTTCCAATTTGCTGACCGAGCTCGAAGGCCTCGTCGACAAGAGCGCCAACGATGCCGGTCTGTCGTCGGAAGAGAGGGATGCGAATCAGTTGCAGATCGACTCGATCCTGCAGACGATCGACCGCATCGCGAACTCGACGAACTTCCAGGACATCAAGCTGCTCAACGGCAACTTCGATTACACCACGAGCGGCGTCGACACCGACAACTTCACCGAGATCAACGTCAACGCCGCCCGCATCCCCAAAGACGCCAACATCGACGTCGCGGTGCAGATGGTCAACTCCGCCCAGACGGGCGAGGTGATGATGGCGGCAGCCAGCGGCGGCAATCTCGACTTCGGCGGCGGCGGCACGATCACCATCGAAATCGCCGGGAACAAGGGCTCCCAGCAGTTCTCGTTCACTTCCGGCGCCGCCGGCTCCGACGTGGTCCAGTCGATCAACAACTTCACCGATTCGCTCGGCGTCAGCGCCACCCTGTCCACCCTCACCGGTGACGGCAGCGGCGTCGGCGAACAGAGCTCGGGGTTGGTCTTCAACTCCACCGAGTACGGTTCAAACCAGTTCGTCAGCGTCAAGATCATCAACGGCGACTCGCTGGTCGACGTGGGCAAGGACGTCGTTGCCGATCTGGACGGTACGGCCGAGGTCGCAGGCGACAGCTTCAAGGATGTCGGCCGCGACGCCCTGGCCACCATCAACGGGACGGAGGCCACTACGGACGGCCTTACGGCCCGCGTCGCCTCGACGAGTCTTGATCTCGAGATCAAGTTCGACTCGGCCAACTTCAACACGGATGGCGACACCGACAGCTTCTCGATCACGGGCGGCGGGGCGACGTTCCAGCTTTCGCCCAAGCTCGACCTGGCCGGGAAGGCCTCACTCGGTCTGCCCGCGGTGACCACGGGCCAGCTCGGCTCGATCACCAACGGGTTCCTGAGCAACCTGAAGGCCGGCGGCAGCTCCAATGTGGTGACCGGCGACGTGGACAACGCCCAGTCGATCGTCCGCGACGCCATCCGCCAGGTCTCCACGCTGCGTGGTCGCCTCGGCGCCTTCCAGAAGAACACCGTGGGCGCCACCATTCGGTCGCTCGGTGTCTCCCTGGAGAACACCGCCGCGGCTGAGAGCCAGATTCGCGATACTGACTTCGCCGAACAGACGGCGTCGCTCACGCGGTCGCAGATTCTGGTTCAGGCGTCGACGAACGTGTTGTCGATCGCCAACTCCCAGCCGCAGAACGTGCTGGCCCTGCTCGGTTAACGCCGAGCTCGCCTGGCACGACTTCGTTCGCTTCCGATCGCTGGCTAATTCAAAGCGGCGGCCCACCCGGGCCGCCGCTTTTCTTCGTGGTGTGCCAGGCATGTTTGACCGCCTGGAGGTGCAAGTCCTCTGGCCTGGCCCGACCGCGAGCAGCGTGAAGCGCCGCAGACGGCGGGTTCAGGGACCGAATCGTCCGCGGCGGCGCGGCAGCCCGAACGCCCGGTGAACCACGATGGACTGATGGAGGCAATACGAACTGCCGACGTTGGCTGCCTCGTGCAGCGTTTAACCATCCGAACCGCCGTGTACGGGCCCTTCCGCACGGTGGTGTGGGAGGAGGCGGGCCGCAAGGCCCGCCCCTATCCCGATACTTGTGCGGGGCGCCGCAGCACGACGCCTGCAACCCCCCGCTTGCCTCTTCGCGTCCACCGCGCCGATAATTCCCCCATGAGCACCGTCACCGTCCAAGCCGTTCTCGCCGACCGCGTTCCCGTGGACACGCAGGTCATCCTTGAGGGTTGGGTCCGCACCCGCCGCGACTCCAAGGCCGGGATTTCCTTCATCCATGTCAGCGACGGCTCGTGCTTCGATCCATTGCAGGTCGTCGCCCCGTCCGCTCTTGACAACTACGCCTCGGAGATCGTCCAGCTCACCACCGGCTGCGCGGTGCGGGCGACGGGCAAGCTGGTCGAGTCGCAGGGCAAGGGTCAGCGCTACGAAATTCAGGCCGACGCTGTCGAGGTCGTCGGCTGGGTGGACGATCCGGACACGTATCCCGTGCAACCGAAGAAGCACAGCTTCGAGTACCTGCGGGAGGTGGCGCACCTTCGCCCGCGGACGAACACGTTCGGCGCGATTGCCCGCGTGCGGCACACGTTGTCGATGGCGATTCATCGATATCTGGATGCGCATGGATTTGTGTGGGTTCACACGCCGATCATCACCGGCAGCGACTGCGAAGGGGCGGGCGAGCTTTTCCGGGTCTCGACGCTGGATGTGGTCAATCCGCCGCGCAACGAGGACGGCAACGTCGATTTCGAGCAGGATTTCTTCGGCCGATCGACGTACCTGACGGTCTCGGGGCAGCTCAACGTCGAGAGCTACTGCATGGCGATGAGCAAGGTGTACACGTTCGGCCCGACGTTCCGGGCGGAGAACTCGAACACGTCGCGTCACCTCGCGGAGTTCTGGATGGTGGAGCCGGAGATTGCTTTCGCCGACCTCGCCGCCGACGCGACGCTGGCCGAGGACTTTCTCAAGTACATCTTCCGGGCGCTGCTGGACGAGCGTCCGGCCGACCTGGCGTTCTTCCAGCAGCGGATCGACAAGACGTGCATCGACCGCCTGGAGCAGGTCGCCGGCGCCGAGTTCGAGCGAATGGACTACGTCGACGCGGTGCGGATTCTCACCGACGCGGCGAGCAAGGGCCGTAAGTTCGAGTTCCCCGTCGCCTACGGGGTCGACCTTCAGTCCGAGCACGAGCGGTACTTGACCGAGCAGCACGTCGGTCGGCCGGTGGTGGTGATGAACTATCCCAAGGAGATCAAGGCGTTCTACATGCGGTTGAACGACGACGAGCGCACCGTGGCCGCGATGGACGTGCTCGCGCCGGGCATCGGCGAGATCATCGGCGGCTCGCAGCGCGAGGAGCGCCTCGATGTGCTCGACCGCCGGCTCGACGAACTCGACCTGGAAAAGGAGGACTACTGGTGGTACCGCGATCTGCGGCGCTACGGCGCCACGCCCCACGCCGGGTTCGGCCTCGGCTTTGAACGGACGATCCAGTACGCCACCGGCATGGCCAACATCCGCGACGTGATCCCCTTTCCCCGGACCCCCGGCCACGCGAGCTTCTGATTCGCCCGACCTTCCGTCGCCCGCCCACCACCGCTTGCCTCTTCGCGACGTGTTGTGCTATGACTGTCGTCATTCCAGCCCCGACCATCCACAAAGGAAGGACGACCCATGACGCTCAAGACCCTCCACACCCCCGGCGATACCTCCTGGTTCACCCACGACCGCTTCGGCCTGTTCATCCACTGGGGGCTCTACGCTCTCGGGGCCCGGCACGAGTGGCTCAAGCATCGCGAGGAGTTCGAGGACGAGGCGTACGACCGCCGCTACTTCAAGCACTTCGAGCCCGATCTCTACGATCCCGAGCAGTGGGCGAAGGCCGCGGCCGACGCCGGGATGAAGTACTTCGTGATCACCACCAAGCACCACGAGGGCTTCTGCCTGTGGGACTCGAAGCTGACGGACTACAAGGCCCCGAACACGCCCGCCGGGCGGGACCTGCTGCGCCCGATGGTGGACGCCTTCCGCGGGCAGAACATGCGCGTCGGGTTCTACCACTCCCTCATCGACTGGCACCACCCGCACTACGTGATCGACGACCGCATCGGCCCGCATCGCAATCGCGGGGACAAGGCGAAGCGCAACACGGGCCGCGACCAGATGAAATATGCCGACTACCTGCACGGACAGGTGCACGAGCTGCTGACCGAGTTCGGCGATGTCGACATTCTCTGGTTCGACTTCTCGTACCCGCCCGGCGAGGGCGCGAAGCGCACCGACTTCACCCGGGGCAAGGGGCGTGAGGCCTGGCGGAGCAAGGAGCTTTACAAGCTCGTCCGCGAGCTTCAGCCGAACATCATTCTGGACGATCGGCTCGACCTGCCCGATGGCTGGGACATCAAGACCCCGGAGCAGGCCCAGCCGCGGGAGTGGGTGCGCGTCGACGGCAAGCCGGTCGTATGGGAGGCGTGCCAGACGTTTTCCGGGTCGTGGGGCTACTACCGCGATGAGCACGACTGGCGCAGCGTGGAGCAGCTTCTGCAGACGCTCATCGACTGCGTGAGCAAGGGCGGGAACCTGCTCTTGAACGTCGGCCCGACGGGCCGGGGGGAGTTCGACGCCCGCGCGCTCGATCGGCTCGCCGGCATGGGCGAGTGGATGAAGCGACATGGCCGCAGCATCTACGGTTGCACGCAGGCGCCGAAGCAGTTCAAGACGCCGCAGGATTGCCGGCTCACTTACAACCCGGACAAGAAGCGGCTGTACGTGCACATCTTCGCCTGGCCGTACAAGCACCTGCATCTCGAAGGCAAGGCGTTCGGCGAGCAGGTCGAGTACGCGCAGTTGCTGAACGACGCCAGCGAGGTGGCGATGCGGATGGACGGGTGGCACGCGAGGCAGACGGGGGCGCCGGAGAAGGGATTATCGTTAACCCTGCCGCAGACCGAGCCGAACGTGGCGATCCCGGTGGTGGAGTTGTTTCTGAAGTGAGTGGGGGGATCGGGGGAATCCGGGGCTTCGGTCGTGAGCGTTCGCTCATGCCCTCAGCCCGCGGCTTTCGCCACGGCACCCAAGCCGAGGGCTGAGAGACGTGGCGGAAGCCACGGCTTGAAGCCCCGGATGCGAAAGGGGCAACCGCATGCTCTGGTGGCACCTCGTCCTGCACACCAGGGGATCATGGCTCCACGGCGACCAGCGCGGGTTTCGCAGCCGCGGCCACCGGATTCACAGCCGCGGCGACTACCGCTCGCCGCCCCCGCCCGGCGAGCACGCCGGACTTCACCGTTATCAGCAGCAGCGCTCCGCCCCGGCGGTCGCTTTCTCCCCCGAACTGCAGACTGTCGTCGGTGAGGCGCTCAAGGGTAAGTGCGGCAAGGCGAACGTCGAACTCGTCGCCATGAGCGTGGGCCCAACGCACGCACACGTGCTGGTGCGCGGCCCGGCGGACTACCGCGCGGCGAAGGATTGCGCCGCTTCGCTGAAACAGGCCACGTCGCACAAGGTGCGAGGCGCGATCCCCGGCCGCGTGTGGGCGGCCGGCGGCAAGCCGGTCGCGGTGAAGACGCGGAGCCACTTCATGACGGTGCTGCGGTACATCCGTGATCACGGGACGGGAGGAGACTGGTTGTGGTTGGTTGATGGAGAGCCCGATCCGGGGCTTCGGTCGTGAGCGTTCGCTCACGCCCTCAGCCCGCGGCTTTCGCCACGGCACCCAAGCCGGGGGCTGAGTCCGCGAAGCCCCGGATTGATCGGCCGGGATCGTTCACTCATGCCTCAGCGCGACAATCGGATCGAGGTACGCCGCGCGGATCGCGGGGTAGAGTCCGAACACAATCCCCACGCCCACGCTGATGCCGAGCGACAGGACGATGGCGTACATCGGCACCTGCGTCGGCATCCCGGCGAAGCGGGTGATGCCCAGCGGCAGCAGGTACCCGATCGCGATGCCGATCAGCCCGCCGATGGTGGACAGCACCATGGTTTCGATCAGGAACTGCCCGACAATCTGCCGTCGCTTGGCCCCGATGGCCCGGCGGACGCCGATCTCTCGCGTTCGCTCCGTGACCGACGCGAGCATGATGTTCATGATGCCGATCCCGCCGACGAGCAGCGAAATCCCCGCGATCGACCCGAGCACCACGTTGAACGTCCGCTTGGTTGCCTCGGCCTCGCGGAGCAGGGCGAGCGGCACGTTCATCCGGTAGTCCTTGCGGCGGTGAAAGCGCTCGAGCATGTGCTCGATGGCGTCGGCGGTCGGCTCGACCTCGGCGGTGCCGAAGTCCTCGCGGACCTTCACGATGATCTGGTGCAGTTCGACCTGCTCGCGTTCAAACGACCCGGTGGACCGCCGGACGATCGTGTCGCCGTAGCGTTCCCGGGCGGTGGTGAGGGGAATGTAGGCGTCGACATCGCGGTCGGGCGTCTGCACGTTGCCCCCGCCGCCGGTCTCGCTGCGGACGATGGCGATCACGGTGAACACCGAATCGCCGACGGTGAGCGGCTCGCCCACGGCGTGACGCGTCGCGAGCAGCTTGCGGGCGCCGGTCTCGGTGAGCACGGCGACGCCAGCGTTGCCTGTCATGTCCCGCTCGTGCAGCACCCGGCCGGCGAGCACCGGCCGCTCGATCAGCTTGAACCAGTCCGGCGTGGTGCCCACGATGCGGAGCTCCATCTCGCGGTCGCCGAGACGAGCGTTTTTCCGCACGAGCTTGACCGGCACGGTCAACTCGACGGTGGGCATGGTCTCGCGGATGCGCAGGTCGTCCTCGTACAGCAGGCCGTAGATGCTCATCATGCTCCGCCGCTGGCCCGCCTGCTCATCCTCGGCCGGCTTCTGGGCGGTGAGCATGATGTTGTTGGCCCCGAGTTTGCGGATGCGGGCCAGTGCCTCCTGGCTCGCTCCCTCGCCCACGGCGAGCATGGCCACCACGCTGCCCACCCCGAAGACCACCCCGAGCATGGTCAGCAGCGACCGCATCTTGTGCAGCAAGAGCGTCTTGATCCCGAGGCGAACGTTTCTTAAGAGTCGCAGGTTGCGCATGTTTCTGTATTCACCGCAGAGGCGCAAAGGAGCGCTGAGGGCGCGGAGGCCCGCTTGGGTTGGCGAAGCGCTGCACGCCCTGGTGGAGCGTGGCCACGTTGAAGTTGATCAGCAATGCCAGTGGATACTGTGCCGCTTTGAGGTAAGAAATCGTCTGGGCGGCATGTACCGGATGAATCTCATCCACGGATTTCAGTTCGACCACCACGCAGCCCTCCACCAGAAAGTCAAGACGGCCATGCCCGATAGGTCGGCCTTTGTATTGCAGCGGCACTTTCTTCTGTCGTTCGTGGGCGATGCCGCGTTGCTCGAATTCGATGGCCATCGCCTCCTCGTAAAGCCCTTCCAGAAGTCCCGGGCCAAGCGCTTTGTGCACTTCAATCGCCGCACCAATGATCGCGTGACTCAACGCGTTGAGTTCATCAGGAATTCGTTTTAAAGAATCACTTGCCATCTGCTCTGCGTCCTCAGCGCTCCTCTGTGTCTCTGCGGTGAGCTGTTTCCACCCGGTCGATCTTGCCGTCGAGCATGTGGAGTTGGTGGGAGGCGTGGGCGGCGATGTGGGGCTCGTGGGTGACCATGATGATCGTCTTGCCCTCGCCGTGCAGGTTGCTGAGCATGGTCATGATCTGTTCGCCGGTGTGCGAATCGAGGTTGCCCGTCGGTTCGTCGGCGAGGATCACCGCGGGATCGTTGGCCAGGGAGCGGGCGATGGCGACGCGCTGCTGCTGCCCGCCGCTGAGTTCGGTGGGGCGGTGGCCGAGGCGGTCGCCCAGTCCGACGAGGGCGGCGAGCTCGCCCGCCCGCTCCGCGCTCGCCGCCGCCTCCCAGCCGAGGTAGAACAGCGGCAGTTCGATATTCTCCCGCACCGTGAGCTGCGGGATGAGGTTGAAGCTCTGGAAGACGAATCCGATCCGCCGCAGACGCATCTCGCTGAGTTCGTCGTCGTCGAGGGTGCCGAGCTCCCGGCCTTCGAGCCGGTACTGCCCGCTGCTCGGGCGGTCGAGCGCCCCGAGCAGGTTGAGCATCGTGCTTTTGCCCGATCCGCTGGGGCCCATGATGGCCCAGAACTCGCCGCGGTGGAACGTGACCGACACCCCGGCGAGGGCGTGGACCCGGGTCTGGCCCATCTCGTAGACCTTGCGCACCCCGTCGAGCACGATCAACCGACTGTCGGACGACTCGCGGACATTCATGGTCGTGGGAAACCTATTCGGACGACTGCCCGCGTTGTTGCTGCATCGCCTCTCGGAGTTTCTGTTTCTGCTCCTCGGACAGATTCTCGAACGCCTCCCGCCGCTGCTCGGGGGTCATCTTGCGAAGCTTGCTCATGTCGAACGCCCCGCTCGCTTCGCTCGCGTCCGACGATTCGTCCGCCGGCGCATCGCCCGCTTCGCCTGCCTCTTCGCGTTCGACCGACGTCCGCGGCGCCGCGGACGCGGTCAGCGGCGGGGCGAGCAGTACTTGTTCGCCCTCGTCCAGTCCGCCGGTCACCCGCACCAGCCGACCGTTGTCCAGTCCGATTTCAATCGGCCGGGCGCCCGAACCGTCGACGTCGACCACCCACGCCGTGGGCTGGCCCTTGACTCGCACCACGCTCTGCACCGGCACGGCGAGCGTCGAGTCGTATCGGGCCACGATGATCTCCGCCTTGCACGACATGCCGCTGCGCAGTTCCTCGTTGGAATTCGTCAACCCGACCTCGGCGTTGTACACCTTGCGATCCGGGTTCATCCAGGAACTGGCGTCGGGGAGCGGCGCGATCTTCTCGAGCTTGCCATGGAACGTCCGCCCCGGCAGGGCGTCGGTGGTCACGTTCACCGGCTGACCGACTTTCACCTTCTCCAGGGCGGACTCGTGAATCTTGATCTCCGCCATCATGCTGGACGCGGTGGGCAGGCGAATGAGCTCCTGCCGCTCGCGAATCTCCTGGCCCTCTTCCAGCGGCTCCGCATTCCTCCGCCAGTTGCCCTTGCCCGTGGTGGCGTAGACCACCATCCCCGCCACGGGCGCGCGAATCTCGCATTTCTCGATCTGCTCGGTCATGTGCTCAAGCTGGTCCTTCTCCCGGTCCCACGCGAGTTGCTTGGCCTGGAGGTCGGCCTCGGCCTCGATCACGTCCGCCGACGCCTTCCGTTTCACACGCTCCAGGGCGCGTTCGGTCTGCTCCACGTTGCTTTCCAGTTGCGCCACCTCCCGCGTGTGGGTGAAGTTCTTCAGCACGTCGAGCTTGCGCTTGGCCATCTCCACGTCGAGTTTGCGCTTCTGGTGGGCGAGGATGTCGGCCTCAAGTTCGCTACGGGTGATGAACCCCTCGTCGGCGAGCTTCTGCGACCATTCGAGGCGATCCTCGGCCCGGCTGAGCTCTTCCTCCGCGATGCGGATGTCGTTGCTCGCCTGTTGAAGCTCCTGCGGGTAATCGCCGTCCGTGTACTTCTTCAAGTCGAGTTTGGCGAAGCGGAAGTCCAGTTCCGCGGCGGCGATGTCGCTCTCGGCCTGGTTTTTCGTCACCGCCAGCGTCTCACGGGCCCGGATGTAGTTCGACTCGGCGTTGCGCACCTTGATCTGCTGTTGAAGCTTCTGCTCCTGGAGCTGCGAGGAATCCAGCTCCACCAGCAGATCGTCCGGCTTCACGTGCTTGCCTTCGTCGATCAGGGAGATGATCGTCCGTCGACCTTCGACCTCGCTCTTGATCACCTGCGCCTGTTGGGATCGGATCGTGCCGGACTCGGTCACGCTGATCAGCAGCGGGCCGCGCTCCACGGTGTAGGTCACGGCCGATTCAGCGGTGGCGGCGGCGTCGGCCTCCCCCCCGCCGCAGGACATCGCCTGCAGCGAGAAGCCGACCATGGCCAGCGCCAGGGCGGCGCGGGCGATCCAGTCCACCGCATATCGTGATGGCGTGCGTGTCTGATTCATGGGTTATCCGGGCTCCTCGACGGGTGGATTGGCGTCTGCAACGGGCGGCTCGAACTCCTCCCACAAGCCCTTTTCGTTCATTTGGAGTACGCCCATGTCGCGTTGAAGTTCAAGCTCCGCGACGCGGTAGCTCACCAGCGCGGCGGTGGCGGCGTTCTGGGCGCCGAGCAGCGACTCCCGGGCTTCCAGCAGGTCGCGAATCTCCGCCCGGCCGGCGTCGAGAAACATCTCCGTACTCGCGACCCGCCGCCGGGCAAGCTGCACCGCCACGATCTGAATCCGGTAGCTCTCCCTCGCCTCCCGCAGGTTCCTCAGGGCGTTGCGGATGTCCAGCTTCACGCGGTCTTCGAGCTGTTGGGCGTCGCGGACCGCGCGTTCGAGATTGATCAGGGCGATGCGATAGTCGTTGCGATCGCGTTGGTTGTTCCAGGGCAGTTCGAGGTCGGCGCCGGCGGAAAACTCGCCGCGCTTCGGACTGAGCTCGGCGTCGTCGGCGGTGGCGGAGCCCACGCCCCGCCGAGCGCCCATCGACCCGCCGGCCGTGACGTCGAGTCTGGCCTGCAGGAAGCTGGCTTCGACGGCGACTTGCCGCTGGCGGTCATACACGTCGCCGTGGGCCGTGCGCAGGTCGAGGCGATGAGTCAACGCGATGCCGACCGCCTCGTCGGGGGCGAGTTCGAGCGGGCCGCCGCCTTCGCGCGTGGGCGTCTCCAGCTCGATCTTCGCGTCGGCCGGGAGAACCTCGGCGTTCGGATCGCGCCGGGGCAGGGCGTCTTCCCCCCGCAGCATCTGGCGGGTCGTCTTCGCCAGGCGTTCGAGCTCGCCGCGGTCCAGCGCGATCTCCGCGTCCGTCGGCAGCCCGAGCGTGATCTTGAAGCCGTCGAGCTGGCGGCGGTAGGTCTCCTGGGCATTGATCCAACTGTTGCGGGCCCGCAGTTCGTCCTGCAGCGCCTGATCGACCTGAATCTGGGGCAGCCGACCGGCGTCGGCCAGCCGCCGTGCCCGCCGGGCCGAGGCGATCAGGTTCCGGTAGTTCTCCGCGGTGTTCTCCACCCGGTCGAACTGCTGGAGCACGTCGAGGTAGCTGCTGGCCACGCTGACCGCGAAGCTGCGCTTGAACCGCTCGAACGCCCAGATGGCGTAGACCACGTCGCGCTCGGCCTGCGTCAGTGGTTCGGTCACCACGTGCCGGCCCGATCCGGCGAGCAGCGGAATGTTGATCGTCGCGTCGGCGAAGGCCCCGAGCGACGACGCGCCGTCCTGCGTGAGCAGTTGAGCGAGGTCGAACCCGAGCCGCGCGGTGAAGTCCCCGCCGGTCTTCAGTCGGCGGGACACGCTCAGGTCGGCGCTGTGGGCCGCGCCGCTGACCGAGTCCCCGCTGGAGCGGTCGAAGTCGAACAACGTGGCGAGCGTGCCGGCGAAGGTATGGCGGAACTCCTCTCGCTCCAAATCGAGCTCGAGGGCGGCGAGGAACACCGCCTCCTTATTCGACTGATATTCGCGGCTGTTCCGGGCGCCCACCTGCAGGGCTTCGAGCAGGGACAGAGCGACGGGCTCGTCGGTCCGCCACGGCGGCATCGGGCTCTCGCCCAAAAGGGCCGGCGGCTCGCTGTTTGGGTAGCCCTCCTCCGGCCAGTGCTCGGGCTTGTCCAACCGATCCGACCCGAAGCTTGCGGGGTGGGAATAGGGCAGGTTCTGTCCGGCGAGCAGTTGCCGGCGAAGCGTGTCCCGCGGCCGCTCGATGGTGAACGGCTCGACGCGACCCATCGCCTCGCGCTGCTTCTCGACGAGGATGTCCCGCGCCACGCGGTCGGCATCGGCGCGGTATCGCTCGGGCGTGCAGCCGAACCCCCCGACCGCCGCCCAGATCACGACGCTTGCCAGCAGCGGGCTCGGTTGGTGGTCTCGTCGTGTTCGCATGCGGAGTGCGGCCCCTCAGCCGAGGTTTGCGGCGGGCCAAACCCTCATTCTAACCAAGATCATATGCGAAGGAACTGGCGCCCAGGCCCTTCCGGGTAGACGACCGCAACGAGCCGCGCCCGTCAGGAAGGGAGCGGTCAGGCACGGCAACAATGGGCCTTTTCCTCGTGGCCACGGATACGAGCCGCTCGGCGAACCTCCGCTGTGAGCCCGCCATCGCTGGAATTCAGTTCGGTTGGTCTTGTTCGTCCGCGGCCAGGTGGGGCGGTTCGACGGACCGGCGGTGCCAGCCGTCGGGCAGGTCGATCCATTGCTCGAAGGCCACCGCGACGCGCTCGCCGCCGCTGAAGCGGCAGCCGGTCTGTCCCTTCGCCACCGCGGTGTAGGTCAGTCGAGGCCGGTCGTCGGCCAACGTGATGCGGAACCGCACGTGCACGTCATGCTCCATGGGCCCGCCGGGCTTGGGCGTGCCGGAGCCGATGCTGAGCGTGCCCCAGCGGCCGGGTTTGACGCCGATCCGCGGCAGCTTGCGCTCGCCCATGCGCGATTCGACGAAGTAAATCCCTCTGTCCGTTGGCGTCAGTCGCATGCTGATCCATGAGGGAATCTGGAACGCCGGTCGCGGCACAGCGGCGGCCAGCGACCACGCCGCAGCAGTGGCGGCGAGCGCAGCGATCGCGATGACGGTCGAACGGGATGAGATGTATCGCATGGCCGGCTCCGATAAAATCGTGCGCCTTGCAGTTGGCGGCTGCGCCATCATACGGCATTGGCCGGGGCGAATGCCCGCGACGGCGGCGGTTCTCCGGATTTGGCAGGCGGGGCCCCGCCCGGCCCCCGCGGGGGCGACCCCAAGGGTTT
>CAYFQS010000007.1:0-27428 GCA_964345245.1 uncultured Planctomycetaceae bacterium
GGGGCGATGGGCCGAGAATGTGCGGCCGGCTCTACGCCTGGCTTCGCGTCCGACCGTGGCGGCGTTCGCCGGCCGGCGTGAACGCTACGCGGGCTCCAGGCCCGCGAGTGCGGCGATGATGGCGATGAGCAGCAGGGCGATGAACTGAATCGCGGCCAGGGCGATCGCCCCCGCGCGGCTGCCGCCTTCGCGCTGGCGGGCCCAATAGGTGACCAGCGGCAGCAGGACGAGGATGAACGCCGAGACCGCCGGGCCGAGCGCCATCAGCACCCCGCGGAACAGCGTCGCCACCACCGCCTGCGACAAGGCGACGAACCCGACGACGGTGAACTCGCCCCGCGAGGAGTGCAGCACGAGCCGCTCGCCGCGCCGCCGGGCGATCCGCTCGGCCGGCCACAACGCCAGCCCGAGCGTCACCATGAAGATCAGCCAGTTGACGCCGAATTCGATCACGTCACTTTCCCGCTTGTCGGTGAATCGCCCCTCGGCCGCCGGGATCAGTCGTACCGCCCGACTTCCTTGACCGTCTCCACCACCCGCTTGAAGCCCTCCAGCGAAACGCTGGACGGGGTGGAGTGGTCGGTGGCGAAGACGTATCCGCCGCCGGTCTTCATCCTGGGCACGAACTCGCGGACGTGCTCGACCATCGCGTCCACGCCCTTGTCCCACAGCGGGGCGCTGATCCCGCCGTGCAGCACCAGCTTGTCGCCGTAGTCCTGTTTGACCTGCACCGGATCGACGCCGGCCTTGACCTCGAGCGGGTTGAGGTAGTCCATGCCCATGTCGATAAGCTCGGGGATGAACGGCCGAATGTCGCCGCACGAATGAAGACACGCCTTGACGCCCTTGGCGTGAGCCCAGTCGACCGCCTGCTTGTGAATGGGCTTGAGCAACTCGCGGTAGGTGTCCACGGAGAAGAACTGCGAGTACTTGTAACCCATGTCGTCCGGCCAGCGGATGGCGTCGAACTCGTATCCCGCGTCCCAGACCATGTCGAGCAGGGCGAGGTTGAGATCGAGTTGCGTCTGCCAGACGTCCACGCACCAGTCGGGGTCTTCAACGAGGGCCATGAGCATCCGCTCGGTGCCGATGAACCAGGAGTGGGTCACGTCGAAGCCGAACCATCCCCCGGCGACGAGCCAGTCGCCGCGCTCCCGCCATTTGGGGTACTCGGTCTTGAGGCGATCCCAGTTCACGCGGTCGCGATCGACGGTCATCCGCTTCTTCGCCGCTTCCCAGCTTTCGCGGTCGGTGACGGTGAAGTCGAGGAACTCCGGCGTCGAGGCCGCGTGTTTCCAGAGCTTCAACGTGGCGCCCCACTGGGAGTAGATGATTCTGTGTTCATCGGTTTCTTCAATGGTGCGCGTGGGAAATCGCGGGCTGTTATCGACGCCGATCTGGGTGAAGTGGTCGAGCCCGAAGTAGTCGACGTAGTCCATGCCCTCGGGCAGCCCCTCGCGCTGCCAGCGCTCGCGCGTCGCGCCCCAGGGGCTTTCATGGATGGGCACGCGGTCGGGTTCCCTGTGCTCGAAGATTCGGCTCACGCGTTCGTGGCTGGTCATTTCGCTCATGGTGGTCTCCACCCGGGTCGTCGGGGCGAAGCCGCCAGCATAGCCGAGGGAGCCCGCGCTGTCAGCTTGAACTTGAACCGAGGGGTTGACGTATGAGCGGGCCGAGCTAATTTATCCCCAGTTTTCGGTTTTACCCATTCCGGTGCGGCAGGCGCGCTTGTGTCACCCGCGCGTTTTCCGGTCCTCCGGCCACCGGATGGCAATGGATGAGTACTTATGACCAGCGAATCCTCCGCCCGGGGCAATCGTCGCCGTCCCACCATCAACGACGTCGCCAACGCCTGCGGCGTGTCCAAGGCCACTGTGAGCAAAGCGCTTTCGCCCAAGCGCGGCCGGCCTCAGATGACCGAGTCCACCCGCGAGCGGATCATCGACAAGGCCCGGGAACTCGGCTATCGCCCCAGTTGGCGAGCCCGCGCCCTCGCTCACGGACGGTCCATGTCCGTCGGTCTGCTCCACCGCGAGCGGTCGGCGGATTGTCTCGGCCTCAATCCCGTCTTGCTTCGCTCACTGCTCCACGTCCTCGGCGAGCAGGACTATCAACTCGTGCTCCTGCCCGCCGACCGGGCCCTGCAGCGAATCGAGGAGACGGTGCGGGACGAGCGGATCGACGGCTGCGTGAGCATGATCGACCTGCCGAACGAGACGGCGGAAGCCCTCGTCGGCGCCCGTTCGCCGGTGGTGATGGTGAACCAGACCACGCCGCATCCATTGCCCCAGGTCATCTCCGACCGAAGCCGCGCCATGCGTGAGGCGATGGAGCACCTGGTCGGGCTCGGACACCGGCGGATCACACTTCTCGACGGCGAGCGTAGCCCCGGCTCGCCTCACCGCGACAAACGGAAGGCGTTCACCGAAGCGGTGGAACAGACTGATCTCGGCGATGGGGCCATCATCCATGAGGGCGAGATCGCGCCGCTCGTGGACCGCATCGCCGGCGATGGAGCGGCGCCGACCGGGCTTGTCTGCGCCGGCGGCCGGCGGGCGGCCGAACTGCTCCAGCAACTGCACCAGCGCGGCGTCCGCGTGCCGGAGGAGGTGAGCGTGATCCAGGTGGGCGGGCATCTGCCGGCCGACGTGCTCGCGCCGCCGCTGACCGCGGTGGAAACGCCGTGGGAAGCGATGGGCCGCAAGGCCGGAGAACTGCTGCTGCAGTGGGTGGAGTCTGAATCGCCGCCGTGGGATCAGCGGCTTGTGCTCGATGCCGTCCTGATCGAACGGGCGTCCACCGCGCCGCCTTCGCGCGATGGAACGGGGCGGCGGGGGTGATCAGTGAGGCGGCTTGAAGTCCTGGAGGACAGGGTCCGTCGGTACCGCGGCCTGGCGGGTTTCTTCGTCTGCCGCCGGTGAGGCATCGTCGTCCGGCGACGGCGACGGCGGCAGCACCGCCCGGCTGGCGTCCACCACCACGCCGTTCACGAGCCTGTACAGCTCAGCCGTGGCCTGCTGGCTCAACTGCATGGGCACGCGGGCCCGGACGATGCCCAGATGCGGGTTGTACCAGAACGGCGGCAGGCCCTCGGCGACCACGATGCACCGCGGGTCGGTGCGGTGCTGCTCATCCTCGCCGGCCGTCTCCAGCCACGGATTCCGAGGCCCGACGAGCACGTTCTCCGGCGGGGCGTCGAACCAGTCGGTCTGGAGTTGGACGGCGTAGCCGCTCCGGCTGGCGTCGGCTTCCCGGATCGCGGCCCGGTAGAGGGCCTGACTCTCGATCAATCGCATTGTCTGCTGGACCTGCTGGATCCGTTCGAGCCGATCGCTGCGGGAGCGCTGGTGCATCACCACGCCGACGAGCACGCCGATGGCGGTGATCGCGATCAAGCTGTCGACGAGGAGGCGCACGGACAGACGCTCCGTTCGTGTAGTGAACCTGCATCGCGTATCGACCGACCGGCGGGCCGACTTAACGGGGCCGATAAGAATCTGGATTCCGGGTTTTCCCTCGGCCCGAAAACGGTACGGTGGGGGCGTGGGGGAATCCGGGGCTTCGGCCATGAGCGGACGCTGAGGACCTCAGCTCTCGGCCTGGCCGAGCCGGTCATCGGCTTTGACGACCGAGGCGTTGGTCAGGGGCTGGATTGCGTTTAGAATGTCGCGGCCGATAACGGTCGGGATTGCCGCCTCCATCAAGACGGGTTGAGTATGAGTGACATCCAGAGCCATCAATACGACAACGGGCTGACGCTGATCGTCGAGCCGATGACCGGCGTGCAGAGCGTGAGCATGGACCTGCTGCTCGGGGCGGGGGCGGCGGCGGAGCCGGGCGATCAGCTCGGCGTCGCCGCGGTGCTCAGCGACATGATCTTCCGCGGGGCCGGCGACCTCGACGCCCGGGCGCACAGTGAGGCCCTCGATCGTCTCGGCGTGCACCGCGATTCCAGCGTGGACCCGCAGCACCTGTCGCTGTCGGCCACGATGCTCGGGCCGAACCTCGACGATGCGCTGCCCCTGCTGCTGGACGTGGTGCGGGCGCCGAGACTGGCGGACGAGTCGTTCGAGCCGGCCCGGCAACTCGCCATCCAGGCCATCGACGGCCTGGACGATGAACCGCAGCAGAAACTGCTGATCGAGCTGAAGCGGCGGCATCTCGGCTTGCCGCTCGGACGCTCGACCTGCGGCGAGCGCGAGCATCTGACCGCCCTGACCGCCGAGCAGGTGCGGGCGTTCTGGCGAGAGGCCTTCGGCCCGAGCGGGGCGATCCTCGCCTTTGCCGGTCACCTCGAATTCGAGCGAATCCGCGACCGGGTGGGGGAAGTGCTTGGCGAAATGTCCGGCGGCGAGGCCCCGGGCGACCTCGCCCCGGAGCCCGAGCCGGGCAAGTACCACGTGAAGGCCGACTCCGTCCAGCAGCACATCGGCGTGGCGTACGATACGGTCGGTCAGGCCGACCCGGAGAACATGACCCAGCGCGTCGCCGTGGCCGCCCTCAGCGGCGGGATGAGCGGCCGGCTGTTCACCGAGGTCCGGGAGAAACGCGGGCTATGCTACGCGGTCATGGCCCGCTACTCCGGCTTTCGCCGCCACGGCCACGTGCTCGCCTATGCCGGCACCACCACCGAACGGGCGGGCGAGACCCTTGACCTGCTCACCGCCGAACTCAAACGCATCGGCGAAGGGGCCGAGGAAGACGAACACCAGCGGGCCGTGGTCGGGCTCAAGGCCCGCCTCGTGATGCAGGGCGAAAGCACCGGTGCCCGGGCGTCGGCCCTGGCCCGCGATCAGTGGCTGCTCGGCCGGCCGCGGACGCTCGACGAGGTCGCCGCCGAAGTTGACGCCGTCACCATCGATCAGCTCAATACCTTCCTCGACAGCCATCGCCCCGACGTGTTCACCATCGTGAACATCGGGCCCGAACCGCTCTAAGACACTCGCGGCAACCACCGCTTCGCATCGCACGAGAAGGCAATCATGGCAGTTGAATTCAAGCAGACGACCCTCGACAACGGACTGACGATCATCGGCGAGGTCAATCCCGACGCTCACACCGGCGCGGTCGGGTTTTTCGTCAACACCGGCGTCCGCGATGAGACCGATGAGATCATGGGCGTCAGTCACTTCCTCGAACACATGGTTTTCAAGGGCACCGACCGGCGCTCGCCCGAGGACGTGAACCGCGAGTTCGACGAGATCGGCGCGAACTACAACGCCGCGACCGGCCACGAGATCACCATGTACTACGCCCACGTGCTCCCGGAGTACATGCCCCGGGCAATCGACCTGCTCAGCGACATCCTTCGCCCCGCGATCCGCTCGGAGGATTTCGACATGGAGAAGAACGTCATCCTCGAAGAGATCGGCATGTACGAGGATCGGCCGTTCTGGGTGGCCTTAGAGCACACGATGGAGCAGTATTTTGCCAGGCATCCCATGGGCTACCGCATCCTCGGCACGCAGGAGACGATCGAGCAGCTCGACTTCGAGCAGATGAAACAGTACTTCGCCCGGCAGTACAGCCCGGGGAACATCGTGGTGGCGATGACGGGTCAGATCGACTTCGACCGCTGCGTCGAGCAGATCGGCGAGGCGTGTGGAGCGTGGGAGCAGCGCCGCGTCGAGCGTCGGCACGACGATTGGCCCCTCGAATCCCGCGACAAGACGTTCGAAGACCCCAAGCTCGCCCGGCATTACATGGTGATGATGGCCCCGGCGCCCGCGGCCCAGGACGATCGACGTTATGCCTCGGCCGTGCTCGCCAACGTGCTCGGCGACAGCGAGGGCAGCCGGCTGTACTGGCGGCTGGTCGACCCCGGTCTCGCCGATGAGGCCGACCTGCACCATCAGCCGTTCGACCGGGCCGGGGCATACCTGGGCTTCGCCTCCTGCGCGCCCGACAAGGCCGACGAGGTGGAACAGGCATACCTCGACGTGATCGATCGGGCCGGCGAGGACCTTGACGACGAAGAGGTCGAGCGGTCGCGGAACAAGATCGCCCTCGGGCTGACGCTGCAGGACGAGCGGCCGATGGGGCGCATGGTCGCCCTGGGGCGGACGTGGCTTTATCTCGGCGAATATCGCCCGTTGTCCGAGGAGATGGATCGCCTCATGGCCGTCACCCCCGACGACCTGCGCGATCTGCTGGAGGCGTATCCCTTCCAACCGCGCACCACAGTTCGCCTGCGGCCGGCCGGGGGCGAATGAACTCCGCCCGGTCCGCGCTCGTGCGGCCGGGCCAGTCAAGGCGTCACTCGACATGCTGCCCGGCGTGCGGATACGGATCGGCGCTCAAGTCCAGGAGTGCGACCAGAGCTGCAAGCGCTGCCGCGTGCGATTCGACGAGAGAGCCGGCCACTCGTGCCCCGTCTGTGGCGCTGAGCGCATTGCAGCAAAGCCGTTCGGCGGCCCCGGCACCGCGGCGCGGCACGTCCCTGCCTCGCGCCCCTGACGGTGGCCGGGCCTCGTGAATTCCGACGCATCGATCTGGAAATCCGATCGTCGGCCCGCTAGCGTTGGCCATGGTCCGACCACTGCGGGAAATCCAGACCGATCAACTCGCCGATGCGTTGGGCGACCCGCTTACGCGGCTGGTCGACCTGCGGCCGGTGGAGGCCTTCAACGGCTGGGCGCTGGGAGGCGAACCTCGCGGCGGACACATCGACGGCGCGATCAGCTTTCCCTTCGCCTGGACCCACTATCGCTTCGAGATGCACGAGCTGCTGCTGCAGAAGGACATCGTGCCCGACAAGCCGGTGATCGTGTACGGCTATGACCGCGACGAGATGCGGCAGATGGCGCAGATGCTCGAGGCGACCGGTCACGAGAACGTGCGATGCTATGCCGGCTTCGGCGAAGCGTGGTCCGCCGACGCCCGGCGGCCGATGTCCCGGCTGCCGCGATACGATCGACTGGTCTGGCCGCGGTGGCTGGATCAGGCCATGCGCTGCGAGGGCGGGTCGCGCACCGAGGGGCAAAAGCTTGTGGTCTGCCACTCGCACTACGACTACCTCGAAGACTATCACCGCGGTCACGTTCCCGGCGCGATTCCGTTGAACACGGTGGCGATGGAATCGCCCGAAGACTGGAACCGCCGCGCGCCCGACGAACTGCGGGCCGTGCTCGAGCGCCACGGCATCGATCACGAGACCACGGTGGTGATGTACGGTCGGTTTTCGTATCCGGACAACAACGACCCGCGGCCTGGGCGAAGCGCCGGGCACCTCGGGGCGATCCGGTCGGCGGCGATCATGATGCACGCCGGGGTAAAGGACGTGCGGGTGCTCAATGGCGGCCTGGCGCGCTGGGAAGAGGCGGGGCTGCCGGTGAGCACGGAGCCGGTGTCGCCGACGCCGGTGGTGGATTTCGGGGCGGAGGTTCCCGGCCGGCCCGAGCTGTTCATCGACCTGCCGGAAGCGAAGCGGTTGCTCGACTCGCCGAACGGCGAACTGGTCAGCGTGCGAAGCTGGCCGGAGTTCATCGGGAAGGTCAGCGGCTATCACTACATCGAGCGGACCGGCCGCATCCCCGGGGCGGTGTTCGGCAACTGCGGCAGCGACGCCTACCACATGGAGAACTACCGCAACCTGGATTACACCACCCGCGATTACCACGAGATCGAGCGGGCGTGGGCGGAGGCGGGCATCACGCCGAACAAGCACATTGCGTTTTACTGCGGCACGGGCTGGCGGGGCAGCGAGGCCTTTCTCAACGCCTACGTCATGGGCTGGCCGAGGGTGTCGATCTACGACGGCGGCTGGATGGAATGGAGCGGCGACCCGGACCATCCCATCGCCACCGGCCCGCCGTCGCCGACCGAAGCGCCGACCGGCCCATCGCCCAACGCCTCGACGCCCTCGAGTTGACGACGGAACGGAGCATGTCCCGAACCGGGATTCCCCGAGCATCGCAAACGTCCCCGCCGTTCGACGTCGACCGGTTGCGGGAGGACTTTCCCGCGCTGCGGCAACAGGTGCACGGCCGGCCGCTGGCGTATCTCGATAACGCGGCCACCAGCCACAAGCCGCAAGCCGTGATCGACGCGGTGACCGGTTTCTACACCCATCGCAATGCCAACGTCTACCGCGGTTCGCACACCCTGAGCGAACGGGCGACGGAGGATTACCAGGCCGCCCGCGACAAGGTGGCCCGGCTTCTGCACGCGGGGGATGCCCGGCAGATCGTCTTTACCCGGGGGGCGACCGAGGCGATCAACCTCGTGGCTCACGCGACCGGGCATCAACTCACGCCGGCGGACGAAGTGCTGATCACGCACATGGAGCACCACGCGAACATGGTCCCGTGGCAGGTCGCCTGTGAGGCCGCGGGCGCCACGCTCCGGGTCGCGCCGGTCACCGACGCCGGCGAGGTGGACCTCGACGCCTTCGATGAGCTGGTCAGTGAGAAGACGAAGCTCGTCGCCGTGACCCACGTGTCCAACGTGCTGGGCACGATCAACCCGGTGCGCGAGATCGCCGCACGGGCTCACGAGATCGGGGCGGTGGTGCTGGTCGACGGCGCCCAGGCGACGCCGCATCTGCGGGTGGATGTGGGCGAGATCGACTGCGATTTTTATGTGTTGAGCGGGCACAAATGCTTCGGGCCCACCGGGATCGGCGTGCTGTTCGGGCGGTTCGAATTGCTGGAGGCGATGCCGCCGTATCAGACCGGCGGAGAGATGATCGAGTCGGTGACGCTGGCGGGCGCGAGCTTCGCGGAACCGCCGATGCGGTTCGAAGCGGGCACGCCGAACATCGTCGGCGCGATCGGGCTGGGCGCGGCGGCGGATTACCTCGGCGAACTCGATCGGGCCGCTGCGGCGGACCACGAAGCGGACCTGCTGGAATACGCGACTGCCGCGCTGCGCGAGATACCGGGCTTGCGAATCTTCGGCGAGGCCGCACGCAAGAGCCCGATCCTGTCGTTCACGATCGACGGGATGCACCCCTACGACCTGGCGCCGCTGCTCGATCGCTGCGGCATCGCGGTGCGAACCGGACATCATTGCGCCCAGCCGTTGATGGAGCGGCTCGGCGTGAATGCGACCGTTCGGGCGTCTCTGGCGGTCTACAACACCCGTGCGGAGGTCGACGCGCTCGTCGCCGCACTGTACCGGGCCGGGGAGTTCCTGCGATGAATGTCGGCCCCGCGCTCCGTCTCGATGACCTGGCCGTGGACGAGCTGATCGGCCGTTTCGACGCGCTGGACGACTGGGAAAGTCGCTTCATGTTTCTGCTCGATCTCGGTCGACAGGTCCCGCGGCTCGCGGAGGCCGAACGGACCGACGCGAACCAGGTGGACGGCTGCCAGAGCCAGGTCTGGCTGAAGTCGACGATCACCGACGATGATCCGCCGCGGTTCGAGTTCGTGGCCAACAGCGATGCGAAGATTGTGACCGGCCTGATCGCGATCCTGATGGTGATCTACAATGGTCGCCCGGCACGTGAAGTGACGGATCACGACCCGACGCCCGTGCTTGAAGCCCTGGGCTTGGAGGAGCATCTGAGCCCGACTCGTCGCAACGGCCTGTACGCCATGCTCGCCCGCATTCGCGGTCAGGCAGAGCAGGCGATGTGAACACCGCGGGACGGGTTCCATGGCGACTGAACTCCCCACGCCGCGGATGGATTGAGGCGGTGGTTCTCCGCATCCTCGCGGCACTCGACCGCCCCCGCCGTTGCGCGTGAACGCCGTGAACCCGAGGTTCGTATAATGGGAAGGTAACGGCCGCAGTTGCACCCGTCCCTTTTGCTTTCTATCATTTGCGGCCCGACTTTCCCCTGGTGAGAAATGAACCGCGGACCGGAGATTCGTAATATCGCCATTGTTGCGCACGTCGATCATGGCAAGACGACGCTTGTGGATGAACTGCTGCGCCAGAGTGGGCAGTTCCGGCCCGACGAGGTCTCCGGGGAGTGCATTCTGGATTCCAACCCGCTGGAGCGGGAGCGGGGGATCACGATCCTCGCGAAGAACTGCGCGATCCGCTACACCGACCGGTCCGGCGAGGATTACCACATCAACATCGTGGACACGCCCGGCCACGCCGACTTCGGCGGCGAGGTGGAGCGGGTGCTGCGGCTGGCCGACGGCGTGCTGCTGCTCGTCGACGCGGCCGAGGGGCCTCTGCCCCAGACCCGCTACGTGCTCGGCAAGGCCCTGGCGATCGGCCTGCCGCCGATCGTGGTGATCAACAAGATGGACCGCCCCGACGCCCGAGCCGCCGAGGTGCTCAACGCCGTGCACGACCTGATGATCGACCTCGGGGCGGACGAGGAGACCGTCGACTGCCCGGTGATCTACGCCAGCGGGCGTGACGGCTGGGCGACCGCCGATCCCGACGGGCCGGGCGAGCAGCGCGGCGACATCCATCCGCTCTTCGATACGATCATCCGTCACATTCCGGCCCCGCGGTTCGACGCCGCCGCGCCGCTGCAGGCGCTGATCACCTCGCTGGACTACAGCGACTACGTCGGACGCATCGGGGTGGGGCGGGTGTTCGCCGGAACGCTGCGCCGCGGCGAGACGGTGGCCCGGATCGACCGCCACGGTGAGCGGGAGGACGGGCGCATCGCCCAGCTCTTCCAGTTCGACGGGCTCGGTCGGCGGGAGGTTGACCGGATCATCGCCGGCGACATCTTCGCCGTGGTCGGCTTCGAGGAGATCGACATCGGCGACACCCTCGCCGACCTCGCCGAGGCCAGGCCCCTGGCGACGGTCACCATCGACGAACCGACGCTGCACATGACCTTCCGGATCAACGATGGGCCGTTCGCGGGCAAGGAGGGCAAGTACGTCACGAGCCGGCAGCTTCGTGATCGTCTTACCCGCGAGCTGCGCTCCAACGTCGCCCTTCGGGTGGCCGACGGCGAAGGCGAGGAGTTCCACGTTTCCGGGCGCGGCCTGATGCACCTCGGCATCCTGCTGGAGAACATGCGGCGGGAGGGCTACGAGCTCACCGTGGGCAAGCCGACGGTGATCTTCCATACGGACGAACGGGGCCGACGCACCGAGCCGATCGAGCGGCTGGAGGTGGACGTCCCCCCCGACTCGCTGGGCGAGGTGATGCAACTCGTGGGCGACCGCCGGGCCCAGGTTGCCCTCATGGAGCAGCGCGGCGCGGTGACGCACGTGGCGTTCTCCATTCCGGCACGGGGACTGATCGGTCTGCGCAGCCGATTGCTCACCGCGACCCGCGGCGAGGCGGTGATTCATCACTGCTTCGAACGCTACGAGCCGGAGCGAGGTGGGATTCCCGGGCGGACGAACGGCGTGATGATCGCGACCGAGACCGGGCAAGTCACCGCCTATGCCGTGGAAGGCCTCGCCGACCGCGGCGTGATGTTCGTCCGCCCCGGCGAGCAGGTCTACGAAGGCCAGATCGTCGGCGAGCACAACAAGGACGTGGACATCCCGGTCAACGCGGTGCGCCAGAAGAAGCTGACCAACATGCGCAGCGCAACGAAAGAAGCGACGGTGACGCTCAAGGCCCCGCGTCAACTCATGCTGGAGGGAGCGTTGGAGTTCATCGAACAGGACGAGCTGGTGGAGATCACGCCGGCGTCGATTCGGATGCGCAAGCGGATGCTGAAGGAAGCCGACCGTCGGCGCGAGTCGCGCCGCTTCGCCGGCGCCGGGGCGTGAGCGTCAGCGGCGCGCACTCGCTTCAGCGAGTCGCGGGAGTCGGATTCACACGCCCCGCTGAAGCGGGGCGCGCCGATGGGGCGACGGATGGTTCACGCCCCGCGGAAGCGGGGGCGCGCCGGGGCGAGGCGTGGTCAGCTCTGCAGGGCGGCGAGCTGGTCGTCGGGAATGTCGAAGTTGGCGTGGATGTTCTGGACGTCGTCGATTTCGTCGAGCGATTCGATGAGGTTGAGCACCTTCTTCGCGTCGTCGCCTTCGCAGGCGACAGTGTTGCTCGGGATCATGGAGATCGATGCCGACTCGATCTCGATCCCCTGGGCGATCAGGGCCTCGCGGACGTCATTGAGATTGCCCGGCTCGGTGGTCAGTTGCCAGAAGTCGTCTTCATCGCTGACGTCCTCGGCCCCGGCTTCCAGGGCCAGTTCCATGACCTGTTCTTCATCGCCGACCGACTTGGGCAGGAGAATGATCCCGCGTGCGGTGAACACGAAAGCGACCGAGCCGGACGAACCGAGGTTCCCGCCGTACTTGTCGAACACGTGCCGCACTTCGCTCGCGGTGCGATTGCGGTTGTCGGTGACCGCCTCGACCATGATCGCGACGCCGCCCGGGGCGTAGCCCTCGTAGACGATGGTTTCGAGGTCGCCGCCTGCGAGTTCACCGGTGCCCTTTTTGATCGCCTTTTCGATCGTATCCTTGGGCATGTTCACGGCTTTGGCGTCGTCGATGGCGTAGCGCAGGGTGAGGTTGGCGTCCGGGTCGCCACCGCCGTCGCGGGCGGCGAGGATGATCGCCTTGGCGCAGCGGCTCCACTCCTTGCCCTTCTTGGCGTCCTGCCGGGCCTTGCGGTGCTTGATGTTCGCCCATTTGCTATGTCCGGCCATCGGTGATTCTCCGTGCGTGGTCGATGCGTCCTGCCCCGGGCCGCGGACGATGCGTCATTTTAGCGTAATCGGCAGGGCGACGAAGGGTCATCCGCCGCCATCGGCCTCGTCGTCCGCCGGGCCCGGCACGGGCGCGAGCTGCGGGGGCTGGTCGGCCTGAACGGCCTTGAGCTTGGCTTCGGTGGTCTGCCGCACCCGCCGGTACTCGGCCAGGGCGTTCTCCGGAAGCTGATCGCCCGCCCCTTGAATCTGGGCCATCGCCGAGCGCCGGGCGGCCCGCCATCGCTGGACGGCGTCCGCCTCGCGCCCCAACTGCCACAGGGCGTCGCCGAGGTGATCGAGGATCACCGGATCGCCCCCGCCGGGCAGACTCCGGGCCTCTTCCAGTCGCGCCGCCGCCTCCTCGAACTCCCCCAGCTTGTAGTGGACCCAGCCGAGCGAATCGAGGTACGCCGCCTCCCGCGGCCTCGCCGCGACCGCCTTGGAGATCATCGCCTTGGCCCGCTGCAGGTTCCTGCCCGCGTCGGCCCAGGTGTAGCCCAGGTCGTTGTTCGACGGGGCGTGGTCCGGGTCGGCTTCCAGGGCCTTGAGCAGGGTGGCCTCGGCGGCGTCCGTCTCGTCTTCGCGATGGTGCAGCAACGCCTTGGCGTAGTAGATGTCCGCCGCCTCGTCGGGATGCTCGGCCACCGCCGCGTCGATCTCGGCCAGGGCGTCTTCCCTTCGCCCGACCTCGTCGTAAAGCCGCGCCAGTTGAATGCGGACTTCCGGATCGATCTCGTCCTTCAGCGTCAGCGCCTTCTCCATCGCCGCAATCGCCTCGTCGTGGCGGCTTTGCTCGGCGTAGATCGCCCCGAGCATGAGCTGCTTCTCCACCGTCGGCTCGCCCGCGGTGAGAAACGCCGCGGCCAGCGGCACGAACTGCTCCATCTTGTCCAGGTCGTTCGCCGCCTGTCTCACCGACATCAGCGGCAGCGGCAGGTTCGGCGCCTCTTCGGTCCGCTGTTCGACCAGCTCGACGATCTCGTCCCACCGCTTGGTCTCCGCGAGGACCTGGACGATCATGTCGAGCGCGGCCACGTCTTCGGGATTCTCCTTGACCAGCGCGCGAAGCGTGGACAGGGCCTGGTCGTAGTCGCGCCGGGCAAGATGGAACTTGGTCATCTCCAACCGCGCCACGCGGCTGTGCGGGATCGTCTTCTGCATCCGCCGCATCAGCCGCAGGTACTGCGTATTGTCGGGCAGGTGTTCGTTGTAGAGCCGGATGAGCGAGGCATAGGCCGATTCCAGCGTCGGATCGAGATCGAGCACGGACCACAGCGTTCGCTCGGCGTCGCGGTACTGCTCGGCCCGAAGCTGCAGGGCTGCCTTGCGCATCCGGTAGTCCACGTTCGACGGATTGCGGGCGATCAGGTGCTCGATGATGGCGAGGGCTTCGTCCGTGCGGTCGATCCGCCCGAGCAGCGTGGCCCGAAAGGCCTGCATGTCCGGGTCGTCGGCGGTGTCGACGCCGTCGAGCAGTTCCAGGGCGGCGTCGGTGCGGCCCCGGGCGAGGAGCATCTCGATCCGCGCCATGGCGGCGGGCTTGAACGTCGCATCGAGCGTCAGGGCCCGCTGGAAATCCGCATCCGCCGCCTCGTCCCGCTGCATGCGCCGGTTCAGCATGCCTCGCACGAACCACGCGGCCGCGGTGTCACCGAGCGGGGCGTCGAGCTGCTTCGCCGCCGCCAGCAATCGCTGGTGATCGACCGCGGACTGCATGAGCGGGGCTACGTGCCGGCCGGCGTCGCCGGGCCGGGCCCGGATGATCCGCACCACCGCGCCGACCGCGTTGTGCGGGTCGCCGTCGAGCAGGCGGTCGATCATCCGTTCGTAGACGTCCTGGTCGTCGGGGCGGGCTTCGAGGTGTTGAGAGAGGAACCCGGCGACCTCGTCCTCTTCCATCACGCCGGCAATGGCGATGGCCAGCCGGGAGGGCCGACCCTGGGCGAGATAGAGTTCGCGCACGTCGGCGACGAACCGCTGGGCCTGGTCGGTATGGTCCGCGAGGTAGTCGGCGAGGGGCTCGACGAGGTCGACATCGCCGTCGCGGAGGGCCTGGAAAAGCACCTGCCGGGCGGCCACGTCACGGCGAAGCACGAGCATGACGTAGGCCTTCCGCAGGGCGAGGGTTTGCGGATCGGACAGCGGAAACTCCCCGGCGATGTCGTAGTGATCGAGACCGGCGCCGGGCCGGCCGAGCCGGACGAACGCATCGCCCACCTCGCGATGAATCGCGCCGCGCTGGCGGTCGAGGCGGATGAGCTGGCGCGCGAGCGGCGTGGTGCGGCCGATGCGGTCGGGCAACTCGATGGCGAGGAGCAACTGTCGGATCGCCGCGGCGTCGCGGTCCAGGCGCAACAGCGTTCGGCCGAGGTAGAAGCGAATGAGGTACCGGATGCCGGGCGGGTCGTCGTTGGCGTCGGCGAGCTGCGCCGCGGCGTCGAAAGTCACCAGCGCCGCCGCCCAGTCGTTTTGCTGATAGGCGAACTCGCCGAGGAGGAACAGCGACTCGGCGTCGGCCGGTTCGAGTTGCACCGCCTCCCGCAGGTACATCGCGCCCTTGGCCTGGTTGCCCGCCCGGGTGTACGTGCGGCCGAGCAGCCGCAGAATCTCCGCCGAGTGGGGATCGAGACGATGGGCCCGGTCGAGCAGGGACGCGGCCTCGAACCATGCCCCCCGCCGATAGGCCGCCCGCGCTTCGCCGTACAGCTTCAATGCCGCGGGGGGCGGACGCCCGGACGCGGCCTCGACGTCGTCGTCCCGCTGCTCGTCGCCCTGGAGATAGTCCGGGACGGGCTGGCCGGCGAGGATGTCGTCGTAGTCGGCCCGGGCCCTGGCCAGCGCTTCGCCTTTGCGGATGGCGACGGCGTCGGCCGACAGGCCGGGCGGCGCCGGCAGGTCGACCCGCCACTGGCGCCGCGGCGGGAGGGTCGATGCTTCCACCGACGTCGCCGCGGTCGTCGGCTCGGCCGAGCCGGCGGCGGGCCGATCGTCGGGCGAAGCGTCGGCTGACTTGTCCGTGGTCTGACAACCCGCGGCGAGCAGCAGCGCCAACCAGAACGCCCACCGCGTGAAACCACGACGTTGCCGCGGGGCGTCGGCGGCGGGCTGCGTACTCAAACCGACATCGACGTTCACGGTATGACCTTGTTCAGCGGGTAGCTGATGATCCCGGTCGCACCGGTCTTGCTCAACTGCGGCACCAGCTCGCGCTCCACCTTGTCGTCGACAACCACCTCCACCGCCATCCACTGCTCGTCGACGAGCGGGTTCACGGTCGGGCTCTTCTCCGAGGGCAGCATGTCGAGCACGGTTTCGAGCTTGGCGCGGGGCACGTTCATTTTGAGTCCCACTTTCTGCCGCGCGTCGATGGCGCCGTGCAGCAGCATGGAAAGACTTTCGATCTTATCCCGCTTGACCGGGTCCTTCCAGGCGTCGCGATTCGCGATCAGGCGGGTGGTGGACTCCAGTATTTCGTCGACGATTCGCAAATTGTTCGCGCGAAGTGAAGAACCGGTCTCCGTGATATCCACGATGCCGTCGAGCAGCCGGGCTTTGACCTCCGTGGCGCCCCACGAGAACTCGACCTTCACGTCGATCCCGCGGTCGGCAAAGTACCGCCGCACGGTATTGATCAACTCCGTGGCGATGATTCCGCCGGTTAGGTCCTCCGGCTTGTGGACCTGCGATTCCTCGGGCACCGCGAGCACCCACCGGGCCGGTCGGCTGGTCGCCTTGGAATAGCGCAGCTCGCAGACTTCCTGCACGTCGGATTCGTTCTCGCAGACCCAGTCGTGGCCGGTGATCCCGAGATCGACCACGCCGTCCTCGACGTACCGGCTCATCTCCTGGGCCCGGAACATCACGCAGGAAAGCTGCGTGTCGTCGATGTCCGGGAAGTAGCTGCGGCTGTTGATCTTGATGTGATAGCCGGCCCGCTGAAACAGGTCGATCGTGCTGTCCTGCAAGCTGCCCTTGGGCAGGCCGATGCGGAGAATTTCGTCTTTCGTTCTTCGGATCATTGCGTGTCTCTGATGCCGCGGGTGATGCGCGACGTGGTGTCTGCCGGCCGGCGGTTACTTCTTTGTCGTTCGTTTCGTCGTCTTCTTCTTTGTGGTTTTCTTCTTCGTCTTCGTCGATTTCTTCGTGGTCTTCTTACTCGTCGCCTTGTTCTTGCCGGTCTGCTTGTTGGTGGTCTTCCGGGACTTCGTCGTCTTCTTCGACTTCGTGGTCTTCTTACCGGTCGACTTCTTCGTGGACTTCCTGTCCGTCGCGCTCTGCTCGGCGTAATGGAACAGCAGCGCATAGGCCTCGCGGGCGTCGGCGGCTTTGATGTTGTGCTCCAGGAAGGACTGAATGCCGTCCAGGTCGGCGCCCGGATCGACCACCTCGTCCTCCTTCAGCCGTTTGGCGAGCCGTTCATCCACCGGAATCGCGTGCCCCTCCAGGGCGATCAGCATGACGTGGGCGCTGACGAAGGGCACGATCCCCTCCAGGCCCGCGAGGTACTCGCGGGCTTCGCGCTTGGTCATCGTCCGCAGCTTGGACACGTCCATGCCGTGCTCGCGGAGGTAGATCCGGTGGAGTGAAAGCTTGATTCGCTCGGCCCGTTCGCCCGCCCGGGGATACCGCTCGCCGATGAGCGCGACCGTTTCGCCCGGATCGCTCACCCGCAGGTCATTGGCGTCGACCACGGTGTCCATGAGCGTGTGATAGGCGCGTTCGGCCTGCTTGACCGTCGCCTCCCACAGCAGGAAGGCGAATACCAGCGATTCCAGCGGATCGGCGGTGGGCCCCTCCACCTCCGCCTTCCCCCCGCTGCTGGAAAGCTTCCTGAGCAGTGACTTGAGTTTCTGGGCGTACTTGCTGGCGTTTTTCACGGCTGGGAACCCCCATGGGCGGGGCGGTCATCGTCGGTTGCATCGTCGTCGGCGGTCGCTTGACGACGCCGATCCTCCTCGACCGCCTGCTGTATGGCTTGCAATACTTCGGCCTGCTTCTTTAACGAATCGTCCTGTTCAAAGCGCAGCGTCGGCATGCGACGGGTCTCGAGTCGCCGGCCCGCCTCCACCCGAAGATGATGCGATGCCGACTTCAAACCCTCCACCGTCGTCTTTGCGTGCTCGCCCGGCAACACCGACACCTTCACCAACGCTTCCTCGCCGTCCGGGGTGACCGTCACGCCCGTGACGCTGATCATGCCCTTGACCCGCGGGTCGGCCAGGCCCTGCGTCAGCAACTGCCCCAGCACGCGCTGGAGCGTTGCTTCGAGATGTTCTTTGCGATGCGGCATCGGTCGGTCGTTGATCCTTCGTTCCACTCATTCGCGACAGGTCAATAACCGGTCAGTATCTCGACCTGGTGATCGTGAAGCTGGGCCCGGCGGTCGGCCCGGAGGACGTCCACGATCTTCGAGAGCACGCTCTGGGCGTGGTCGGCCGCGTTCGAGACGGTCGTGATCCCGAGCACGGCCCGCTGGTGCTTGTCCATCGCGTCCACCTCGGCCACGGCGACCATGTAGCGGTTGTGCAACTGGTCCTTCAAGCTCGACAACACGCGACGCTTGTCCTTGAGATTCATCGCATCGCCGATGAGCAGTTCAACCTGGAGCACACCGATCACCATGTCCATCCACCGTGGCGGGGCGGGGCGTCGCGGTCGGCGATCAGCCGAGCGTCGCCTGCACCTCGCTCTGTACGTAGCATTCGAGCACGTCGCCGACTTCGATGTCGTCGTAGCCCTCGATCTTCATGCCGCATTCCATGCCGCTGCGGACCTCGCGGGCGTCGTCCTTGAACCGCTTGAGCGATTCGAGGGTGCGGTCGTGCTCGATGACGATCCCGCCACGGGTGACGCGGATCATGGCGTTTCGCCGCACCACGCCGTCCGTCACGTAGCAGCCGGCCACGGCGCCCACGCGGGAGACGCGGAACACGTCGCGGACCTCGGCATGGCCGAGCACCTCTTCGCGTTGCTCCGGACTGAGCATGCCTTCCAGGGCCCGGGTCACGTCGTCGACCACGTCGTAGATCACGCGGTAAATCCGCACGTCGACCCCGCGGGTCTCCGCTTCCTGGCGGGCGTGGGCGTCGGCGATGACGTGGAAACCGATGATCACCGCGTTCGACGCCTCGGCGAGCAGCACGTCCGATTCGGTGATCCCGCCGACCGCGGCGTGCAGCACGCGGACCGTCACCTCTTCGTTGTCCTTGCCGATGTCCTCGACGGTCTTGCGCAGCACCTCGATCGAGCCCTGCACATCGGCCTTGACCACCACGCGCAGCTCCTTGGTCTGGCTCGCCTGCATCTGGGCGAAGACGTTGTCCAGCGTGACCTTCGACTTGTCCGCCAGTTCGTGCTTGCGCTCGAGGTCGCGCCGCTGTTCGGCCACGTCCTCGGCCTGCCGCAGCGAGCCGGTCACGTAGAACTTGTCGCCCGCGTCGGGCACTTCGTCGATGCCGCTGATCTCGACCGGCGTGACGGGCCCGGCGATTTCGATCGACCGGCCGCGATCGTCGATCATGTCGCGCACGCGGCCGAAGGCGCGGCCCATCACCACGAAGTCCCCCACCCGCATCTGGCCTTCCTGGACCAGCACGCGAGCCACGGCACCGCGGCCGGGGTCGAGCTCCGCCTCGATCACCTGCCCGTAGGCCGGGCCGGCGTAGTCGGCGCTCAGTTCGAGCAGCTCGGCCCGGAAGTCGAGAATTTCCACGAGTTCGGCGATGCCTTCGCCCGTCTCCGCCGAGGTGCGCACCACTTCCGTCTCACCGCCCCATTCCACCGGGTTCAGCTCGTGCTCGGCGAGCTGGCCGAGGATGCGCTGAACGTTCGCGTCGGTGGCCTGGGGCATGTCGATCTTGTTCAGGGCCACCACGATCGACACGCCGGCCGCCTTGGCGTGGTTGATTGACTCGACGGTCTGCGGCATGACCCCGTCGTCTGCCGCCACCACCAGCACGACCACGTCGGTCAGCGTCGCCCCGCGGGCTCGCATGGCGGTGAACGCCTCGTGGCCGGGCGTGTCGAGGAACACCACCGTCTTGGCCTCCCCTTCGGTGGTCTCGATCGACGCCCGGTAGGCGCCGATGTGCTGGGTGATCCCGCCGGACTCGCCGGCGACCACGTCGGCCTCGCGAATCTTGTCCAGCAGCGACGTCTTGCCGTGGTCGACGTGACCGAGCACGGCCACGATCGGCGGGCGACGCTGCACGTCGTCGCGATCGCGCTCTTCCAGTGATCGTTCGATCTCCTGCTCCGCCGACTTCGCCGCCTTCACCACCAGTTCAATGTCGTATTCCAGGGCGATCTCGACCGCGGCGTCGGTTTCGAGCGTGTCGTTGATCGTCGCCATGACGCCCTGGTTGAACAGGTACTTGACGATCTCGGCGCCCTTGATGCCGGTGGCGGCGCTGAGGTCCTTGATCGTGATCGGCTCGGCGATCTCGACCTTGCCGCCGACTTTGACCGGCGTGTCGGCCGGTCCCCCGCCGTGGCTCGCCTTCCGCATGTCCTGGCGCCGCTGGCGGAGGAACCCCCCCGCCCGGCTGAGCCGTTCCTCCCGCTCGATCAGGTCCTGCTCGCTGAAGGTGTCGCGGCGCCAGGTATCCGAATCGCCCGTTCGACCCTTCTTGCGACGCTTGCGACGCGGCGAGCGGCTTCGGTCGTCTTCGGCCGGCTCGGTCGGCTTCACCCCCGCGCCCCGGCCCCGCGCCGGTCCGCGGGAGCGGATCACGTCCGCCGGCTCCTGCGTGCCCGGACCGCCGTAGGTCGAGCGCCGACCACGCGGCTTGCGCACCGGTTCCGGCTCTTCCACCCGCACGACCTTCGGCCCACGCAACTTCGCTGCCGTCGGCTTCTCGAGTTGCGGGCCCGCCGGGCCGATCTGCTCCGGACGCTTGGGAACGTTCGGCATCGCCTTGGGCTTCCCCTCGCCTTCCGCCGCTTCGACTTCTTGCGCTTCCGCTTCGGCTTCCGCCGCTTCGCCCGTTTCTCCCTGCTCGCCTGCCGGGGCCTCGGCGACGCCCTCGCCTTCTGCTTCCGCCACCGCCTCGGCCGGTTCCTGCTCAGCCTCGGCTTCGGCTTCGGCTTCTTCGGCCTCGCCCTCGGCCGCAACCTCGGCCTCGGCCTCGGTCGGGGCTTCGGCGACCGGTGCCGCTTCCTCCGCCTCTTCCTCTTCGGCTTCTTCCTCGACTTCCGGTTCCGGTTCGGGCGCCGGCTTGGGCTTGGGCTTCGCCTTGGCACGGGTCGGGCGCGGGGCTTCGACTTCTTCTTCGGCTTCCTCCGATTCCTCGACTTCCGCGGCCGGCTTCTCCGGCTCCGCTTCCGGTGCCGCCGGGGCCTCGACCTCGGCTTCCGGCTCCTCGGTCGGCTTCTTTTTCGCCTTCTTCCGTGCCGTCGCCTTCACCGGATTCACCTCGACATGGTCGCTGACCTCGACCGCAGTCGCCGCGGGCGATTCCTCTTGCTCGCTGAACCATTCAAGAATTGAGACCTCGAGCCCGACCGATACCGTGGACATGTGGTTCTTGATATCCACGCCCTCGGCGCGGCATTTCTCCAGAACGGTCTTGGAGGAAACGCCAATCTCCTTGGCTATCTGATGTACCCGTTTCGCTTTGGCCAAAACGTACTCCTTCGGCCTGTTCAGGCCTCCGAACTCTCTGTGTCGCCGCGACGTCTCGTCGCCGACGACCGCTCGCCGTTCACGCCGACTCCTCGTCCGCCCGGCGCACTTCTCGCTGTTCCTGCTGATCCGGCTGGTCGGCGTCCAACTCCGGCTCGTCGCCCTGCGCCAGCCGGGCCACGTCCGTTTCGTCCTGTGACCGCTCGATGTCCTCTTCGCCTTCGCTGGTCGGCGGAGTCTGGGATTCCGACGCTTCGGCCTCGGCCAGCGTCACATCGCGCGGTTCGTCGCTCTGGTCGCCGGCGTCTGAATCGGTCTCGTCCACCGCGTCGTGGACGGCCTCGTCGGCGCCGGGGTCTTCCGCGGCCTCGGAGGGCGGCGTCGATCGCCGGTATCCACCGCCCAGCACGACCTCCGGCTTTGTTTCGGGCCCGGGCAGGTCTTCCGGCGACGGCGACGTCGGCGTCGGCGGGGCGGTCGGGCCTTCGGCTTCGCCTTCCGCCTTCGCTTCGCCGGCTTCAGCCGTCTCGCCGCCTTCGGCGCTTTGCTCGCCCTGTCGACTCGACAGCAGCATGTTGACGATGTCGCTGCCGCCTTCGTCGCTCGCCGCGGGCGTGGCCGGCTCGGCGCCTTCCGCGGGGCCTTCGCCCTCGGCCGTGCCCGCGCCGCCGCCGAGCAGGTCGCCGAGCACGGTCTCCGCCTGCTGCTCTTCCGGCAGGGCGGCGGTCTCGGCCCTGCGCTGTTCCTCTGCTTCCTTCTCCCGCTGCTGTTGCTCGGCGACTTCCTTGGCCGTCTCCGAGACCTGCTCGCACGCCCGTCCGGCGATCTCCTCGGTCATGCCCAGTTCCTCGAGCTGCTCGGCGAGCACCTCGGGGCCGATCTCCTCAAGGTCGAACACGCTGATCAAGCCCAGCGCGCCCATCCGGTCGATCATCTCTTCGGTCACCCCTTCGACGGTCTTGATCGTCTCCTCCAGGGTGTCCAGGCCCTTGGAGTACTCGGCGGGGGTGAGAATGTCCACGTCCCAGCCGGTCAGCCGGGCCGCGAGCCGCACGTTCTGCCCCCGTTTGCCAATGGCCAGGGAAAGCTGATCTTCATTGACCACGACCGTCGCCCGGCCGAGTTCGAAGCACAGCGAAATATCGACCACCTCCGCCGGCCTCAGGGCGTTGGCGATGAGCACCTGCGACGATTCGTTGTAACGAACGATATCGACCTTCTCGCCGCCGAGTTCGTCGACGATGTTCTTGATTCGGCTGCCCCGCACGCCCACGCAGGCGCCCACCGCGTCGACCTTCGAGTCGATCGAGCTCACCGCGACCTTGGTGCGATGCCCGGCCTCGCGGGCCAAGGCCTTGATCTCGATGATTCGCTCGCTGACCTCGGGCACCTCGACCTCGAACAGCCGACGCACGAAATCGGGATGCGATCGGCTGAGCACGATCTTCACCTGGCTGCTTTCCTCGCGGACGTCCACGATCATGCACCGCACCCGCTCGCCCGGCTGATGCTGCTCGCCGGGAATCTGCTCGCTGCGGGGCATGAAGCCCTCGGCCCGGCCAATGCTGGCCACCAGGGCCCCGCCTTCGTAGCGTTGAGCCGTGCCGGTGAGCACCTCGCCCACGCGCTTGGAATACTCGTCGTAGATGCTCGCCCGCTCATCCTCGCGGAACTTCTGGATCATGACCTGCTTGGCCGTCTGGGCCGGAATCCGCCCGAGCTGGGCCATGGGGATTTCTTGCTCCCCGCGGAACACCCGGATCGCGCCGGTCATGCGGTCGACTTCGCATGTGAACTCCTCGGTGTCCAGGGCGTTGAAGTGCTTGCGAGCGGCGGAGACCATGGCCATCTCGATATCGGTGAACAGCGACTCCTTGTCCACGTTTCGATCGCGGGCGATGGAGTCGATGATTCGCAGCATGTCCTGATTCATGTCGTCATTCCTTGTCGCCACCCGCGCGGGGCCGTGGGGGCCTCACCGGGCCTGGTTGTCGGAGGCGAAGCGTTGTCGTCAGCGGGCCTTGAAGAACACGCAAGGCCACGAAGCCGCGAATAACGCGCTGCGTGGCCTGCCGATCTCGCCTCAAAGAGGCGTGCCCGAGTTGGTCTTAAGACCCTCAGGTCATGACGCCTCCCCTGGGCCGGTCGCCCGGTGTCGGCGGTCCGTCGCGATCGCGACGTGACGAGCCGGCGAAGCGTGATGATGCAGTTCATGCATCATCGCCGTCGCTCCGGTTGCAGGCCTTGCATGACAACAACTCTCGGCACATCCATCAGGGCTCCATGGTGCGCGGCGGCACAATGCCGCCGCAGGATGCCTAAGCCCTTTACTCTAGCCAAATCACACGCTCCGTCAACCCCGGACACCGATCAGTCGAACGACGGGGGCAGGCCGGATGTCGCGGCCGGCCCTCCCCGCCGCGAGCGTCCCCCCTGTGGGTGAGGGGCGGGGTGAAGCAGGCGTATGCCCGACCACGCCGCGATTTCTCCCCGAATGACGGGGGACGGCGCCCCGGGGCCCGCTTCGCCGCTCCCCCGACCCCCCGATCGCCAAATCCCCCGGATCGCCAAATCCTCCTCTCCCGTCGCGATCCCCGTTGCGGTATGATGGCGGGCGTCCCAGGTCGCCCGTCGCCATCATCCTTTCCTTTCAAGGAGCGCACGCATGAATCTGAACATGTCGAAACAGACGGTATGGGCCGCGACGCTGAAAGACGAGCCGGGCAGTCTGGCCGGGCAACTCGCCGCGCTTTCCGATGCCGGGGTGAACCTGGACTTCGTGATCGCCCGGCGGAGCGACCGGAAGAAGGGCGAAGGCGTGGTGTTCGTCACGCCGATCAAGGGCTCGAAGCAGATCGCCGCGGCGAAGAAGGCCGGCTTCCAGAAGAGCGAATCGCTCCACGCCCTGCGCGTCGAAGGCAACGACAAGCCGGGCCTCGGGGCGGAGATGACCCGTCTCATCGCCGAGGCGGAGATCAACCTGCGCGGCCTGTCCGCGGCCGCGATCGGCAGCCGCTGCGTGGTCAACCTCGCTTTTGACACCGAAGAAGACGCCCGCAAAGCCCGCCGCGTGCTCAACAAGCTGTAAGATCACAAAAAGGTGTCAGGATGATTTATCTTGACGCGGCCGCCCCGCCGGGGTAGGGTGGACGTCATGGGACGACCATTGCGACAGGCGAAGGGCGGGGTGGTGTATCACGTGCTCAATCGGCGGGTGCTGCGGTTGCCGCTGTTCGAGGGCGATGGCGATTACCTGGCCTTCGTCCGGGTGCTCGGCGAGGCGATGAAGCGCGACGATGCGCCGGAACTGTTCGGCTTCTGCCTGATGCCTAACCATTGGCACCTGCTCGTGAGGCCGACCGCCGACGGGCAATTGCCGCGGTGGATGCAGTGGCTGACCGTGACGCACACGCACCGCTGGCACAAACACCACGACACCGCGGGCGCCGGCCCGGTCTACCAGGGCCGGTTCAAGAGCTTTCCCGTCCAGACGGGCGAACCGTTCCTGATCGTGATGCGATATATCGAGGGCAACCCGCTGCGAGCGAATCTGGTGACGCGCGGGCAGGACTGGCGGTGGTCGAGTTTGGGCCTGCGGCGAGCGACGGGCCTGGGGGGCGAAGAGCGGGAGCTCCGGGACGCGCTGGCGGACTGGCCGGTCGAAGCCCCGGGGCATTGGACGCGGCTGGTGAATCGGCCGCAGCCGCGGGAAGCGGAGGAGGCGCTGCAGCGTTGCGTGGCGAAGGGCACGCCGTTTGGGAGCGATCAATGGGTCGAGAAGACCGCCGCGCGCCTGGACCTCGGCCCCACGCTCCGCCCACGCGGCCGGCCGAGGAAGAAAAAATCATCCTGACACCTTTTCTCCTTCGATCATCCGCAGCAGCGGGGCGGGGTCGGAAAGGTCGCGGGCGACCCGCTCCGCTCCGGCGGCTCGCAGATCGTGTTCGCTGAAACTCCCCGTCGCCACCGCCAGGCACTGGCAGCCGTTCACATGGGCGCATTCGACGTCGAGCGGCGTGTCGCCGATCACGATCACGTCCCGCGTGGCGATCGCCCCGCCCTGGGTCGCGGCATAGCGGGCGAGGGCGACCCGCACCAGCGCGGGGCGGTCTTCCGCCTCGTCGCCGAAGGCGCGCACCGTGAACCGCGCCGGATCGATGCCCACGCTCTGCAGCTTGATCGGACCGGTGTGGGCGTAGTTGCCGGTGAGCATGCCGAGCGTGACGTCCGTGCGATGGCGAAGCTGCTCGAGCAGATCCTTCACGCCGGGCAGCACGCGGGAGTTCGTGGTCGGCAGGGCGAGCTCGGTTTCGAGGGTCTCGGCATAGGTCCGGCGGAAGGCGCGGTGCTCGGTGTCGGTGAGCCGGGCGCCCTGTCGCCCGCAGGCCTCGAGGATGATGTCCGGATCGAGCCGGCCGGCGAAGGAGATGCCGTCGAAGCTGAACTCCGGGCCGAACATCCGGCGGGCGGCCTGGAGCATGGCCCGGCCGCCGGCCCCGTCGGTGAGCAGAATCGTTCCGTCGATGTCGAACAGCAGCAGTTTCATCGGCGTAGATTGTAGGGAAGACGGGCTGGTGCGGAAGGGAGTGCAAGCCCGGACAATCCGCCCGGTGATTCACGGGCCAAAAACAAAAGTGCCCCGTCCGTCTTGCCGACATTGACGCAGGACGGATGGCGCGTACAATGACGCTTGGTATCGTCGGCGGCGTGACTGCCGACGCTGACGAGGTGAAAATCGACTTGCTGATTTCTGAGCGCAAAACGTGAACGGCAACGGCGGATTGACGGAAGACCCCAACAGGTCGCCGGTCTGCCGGCGACCTTTTTCGTTAGCGGCCGTTGAGAATCAGGTCAGCAGGCGATGAAAAAAAATCGGGCCAGATGGGCCCGAGCGCCTTGACAGCAGATTTCATCGGAGTATCCTACTCGGCTCGCCTTTGGACGGGCCCGTCGCCGCGAGCGGCGGGCGCGAGCCGAAGCGACCGAGTGGATCGCCGGGTCGAACCGGCGGAATACGGCTCTTTGACAAGTGGATAGGGTTCTGTATGCCGCACGCCGGATGCTTCTGATCCGGCGAGCGAGAGCGCTTGATTGGCTGGCCCGACCATCGCTGATGGTCGGGTTCGTCGGATGCCATCGTTCATCCGACGGGGTTGCATCGGCCGCCGGTCGATGTGATCAAGCTACTAAGGGCATACGGTGGATGTCTTGGCGTTAAGAGGCGACGAAAGACGTGGGAGCCTGCGATAAGCCCAGAGGAGCTGGCAACCGAGCTTTGATCCTGGGATTTCTGAATGGGGAAACCCACCCCGACTTGTCGGGGTATCGGCGACCGAATGCATAAGTCGTCGAGGCGAACGTGGCGAACTGAAACATCTCAGTACCCACAGGAAAGGAAAGCAACCGCGATTCCGCAAGTAGCGGCGAGCGAAAGCGGAACAGCCCAAACCGCCCTTCGGGGCGGGGTTGTGGACACCAACATCCACGCTTTAGTGTCATTGAGTCGTCTGGAAAGTCGAACCAAAGAAGGTGATAGTCCCGTAGATGACACGACCGGCGTGGTAGGTGCTCCAGAGTAGCATGGAGCTCGTGGAACTCCGTGTGAAGCTGGGGGGCCCACCCTCCAAGGCTAAATACTCCTTAACGACCGATAGCGTACCAGTAGGTTGACTGAATGATGAAAAGCACCCCTACTAGGGGAGTCAAAAGTACCTGAAACCGTATGTCTACATTCTGTCGTAGCCCCGCCACTAAATTGCTCTAGAGAATGCTTCGTGTATTACGTCGACGTGCTGCAAAACGTTGCGAACTCCGAGGATTTCTACATCGGTTACACCAGCGACCCGAGGCGACGCCTCGATCCGCATAATGATGGTGAAAACCGGTCGACGAAAGGCCGTCGGTGGCGCGTCGCGTATGATGAAGCGTACCTGACGGACGCGGCCGCTCGAGAACGCGAGCGGCGGCTGAAGCATGGCGGACGGGTGAGACGTTTCCGGATGGAACGGCTCAACCGTGGTCTTTAGAGCCATTTAGCGGCGGGGCGACGGCGTGCCTTTTGCATAATGAGCCAGCGAGTTAGTCTCTGTGGCGAGGTTAATCCGTTACACGGAGTAGCCGAAGCGAAAGCGAGTCGTAAATTGGCGAACAGTCGCAGGGATTAGACGCGAAACCGAGTGATCTACCCATGGCCAGGTTGAAGGGAGGGTAAAACCTCCTGGAGGACCGAAC
>CAYFQS010000008.1:0-8431 GCA_964345245.1 uncultured Planctomycetaceae bacterium
CTGACGGTCGAGGTCGGCAATCAACGGCTGACCGGCCGGGTGATCGACGTCGATCCCCAGCACGGGTTGATGCTGGCCGTCGAGCATGGCCCGGTGACCACGCTGCCCGCGGCATCCACGCGACTCATCCTGCCGTGATGACCAGCCGGATGATTCCTCGGCGAGTTTGACCATGACCGGGGGGGCTCTGATAATTCCCGCATGACACCGGCGACACTCGATTGCGAAGCTCCGAAGCAGCGCAGCCAGGCCGTACAGCGCGGCGCGGAGTTGTTGCGCCGCGGCGGATTGGTCGTGTTCCCGACGGAGACGGTGTACGGCGTGGGAGCGTGTGTGACCAAGGAGCGCGGGATGAAGCGGCTGCGTGAGCTCAAGAGCCGCGGCGCCGGCAAGCCGTTCTCCGTGCATATTCCCGACGCCGCCTCGGTGGGGCGGTACGTCGAGCTGTCGTCCAGTGCCCTGCTCCGCCGGCTCGTGGCCAAGACGCTGCCCGGCCCCATCACCATCATCGCGGAAGCCGACGAGGCCACCATCGAGCGGAAGCTCGGCGAACTGGGCTTGCCGCCGGACGCCCGCAATCTGCTGTATCATGACCATACGATCGGACTTCGATGTCCGGACCATCCGGTGGCGAGTGAACTGCTTGGGGCGGTGTCGAGCCCGGTCGTCGCGAGCAGCGCCAACCGGGCGAAGCAGCCGCCTCCCGCCGACGCCGAGGCCGCTCGTAACGCCCTCGATGACAAGGTCGACGTGATCCTCGACGGCGGACCGAGCCGGCACTCGAAGGCCTCGACGATCGTGAAGGTGACCTCCTCCGGGCTCGAAGTCATCCGCGAAGGCGTATTTGACAAGCGTTACCTGGAGAAGATCATTACACGCCGCCTGCTCTTTGTGTGCAGTGGAAACACGTGCCGCTCGCCCATGGCCGAACGTCTGGCTCGCGTGGAGCTGGCCCGGCGTCTGGGCACGAAGCCGGACCGCCTCGCCGACCATGGCTGGGTCGTGAGCAGCGCTGGAGCGTACGCCCTCGCCGACGGCGAGATGACCCCGGAGGCCCGCCAGGCGATGGAGAAGCTGGACGTGCCTTCGCCGGCTCACCAGGCCCGGGCGCTGAGCGCCGAGATGATCAACCAGGCCGAGCGCGTATTCTGTATGACCGAATCGCATCGCCGGGCGGTGCTCGCGGTGGCCCCGGACGCGGCACCGAGGACGCAGCGGCTCGATCCCGCCGGCGACGTGGAAGACCCCATCGGGGCCGGCGTGAACGATTACGTCCAGACCGCCCGGCGGATACAGCAGGCGATCAGCAGACGACTTGACGAGATGGACCTCTAACTGCGTGGCCGGGGGCCGTGAACTACCTGGGAGACGGCAGTTGAAGATTGCGATCAGCGCGGATCATCGTGGCGCCCCGGTTTTCGAGAAGGTCACGGCAGCGGTGAAGCAGTCCGGGCACGAGGTGGTGCCCGTGCCCACCTGCGAGGCCGAGAGTTGCGACTACCCCGAAATGGCGTGGGCGGCGGGCAGTGCGGTGGCCGACCATCGGGCCGATCGCGGCGTGCTGATCTGCGGCTCCGGGATCGGCATGTCCATCGCGGCGAACAAGATTCGCGGCGTCCGCGCCGCCCTGTGTCACGATGAACAGGAAGCGGAACTCAGCCGGCGGCACAACGACGCCAACGTGATCTGCCTCAGCGCGGATTCGCTGTCGCCGGAAAAGATCGTCGCGATCATGCTGCGATGGCTGAACTCGCCGTTCAACGGCGGCCGCCACGCCCGCCGCATTCGCAAGATTGAGGCCCTCGAGGAAGGCCGTCCTCCCGTGGAAGTTTCCTGATTCCGCGGATTCGGTGAACCGGAACCGTTCTCACGCGTTATACTGACCGGATGTCGGCTGACAGAATTTCGGCCGAACCTGCCTGAAGTTTTCCCCCCTTTACTCCGATAACCGGAATTGGTGATGTTTCGGCTGTTCAAAAGACCTGAAGCGCCCGCGCGCCGCCGACTGAAGGAAGTCTCGGCGGAGGATGTCGCCGCGGCGGTGGGCCTCGCCACGCCGCGCCGCCCCTCGGACTCGCGGTCGAGCCGGCCGAAGATCATCCAGGTCCCGTGCCCCATTTGCGGGCTGGTGATGCGGGTGCGTCACAGCGACGCCGGCAATCGCGGCCGGTGCCCGCGGTGCAAGATGGTGGTCGAGGCCCCGGCTCCGTGAATCGATCACGCCCGGTGCGGCCGATTGATCCGCAGTGTCGGTGAACCGGCGGTCCGGCTTGCCCGCACCCCTGACGTTTCAACTCTGCCCGGCTTCGTGACGCAACTGCCCGCAGGCGGCGGCGATGTCGCGCCCGCGGCTCGCCCGGATGTGCGCGTTGACTCCCGCATCCCGCAGGATTGACTGGAACGCAACGACCCGTTCATCCTCCGGCCGGCCGAAGGCCAGGCCCGCCACCTCGTTGTAACGGATCAGATTCACGTTCGACCGGATGGCCCGGGCGATTTTCGCGAGCTGCCGGGCATGCGCCGGCTGATCGTTGGTCCCCGCCATCAGCGTGTACTCGATGGTGATCTCCCGGCCGGTCTGACGGAAGTAGTAGCGACAGGCGTCCATGATCTGGTCAATGGTCGCATACTCGGCCCAGGGGATCAGTTGCCGGCGAAGTTCGTCGGTCGGGGCGTGCAGCGACAGGGCCAGCGTCGCCGGGACCCGCAATTGGTCGGCAAGCCGGCGAATCTGGGCCGGCAACCCCACCGTGCTGATCGTGATCCGCCGGCCGGAGATGTTCAAGCCCCACTCGGCGTTCAGCGTCCGCACCGCCTGCGTCACCGCGGGGAAGTTGCTCAGCGGCTCGCCCATCCCCATGAACACGATGTTGGTGATCTTCCCGCCGCCCTCGCGGGCGAGTTCGGCGTTCAGATGATGCACCTGCTCGACGATCTGTCCGGCGGTGAGGTTCGCCTCCAGCCCGCCGAGCCCCGAGGCGCAAAACCGGCAACCGACGGGGCAGCCGACCTGCGAGCTGATGCACGCGGTCCGCCGTTCGCCGCCCGAGGGGTTCGGGGCCGGGATCATCACGCACTCCACCGCGGCGGGTTCGCCCGTCCCGACGTTCATCGCCAGCAGCAGCTTTCGCGTGCCGTCGCCGGCGTGGTGACGTTCGGCCACCTCGCCCCATTCGAAGACAAGATTCTCCGCCACCCTTCGCCGGTCCGCCTTCGAGAGATTGCTCATCTGCTGCGGGTCCGTGACGCCGCGCTCGTACACCCACTTGAGCAGTTGCCCGGCCCGAAAGCGCGGCATGCCCCACGCCTCCACGCGCTCGACGAGGTTGTCGGGCGTGAAGTCGAAAAAGTGCGCGCGATCCGTGGGTGTGCGTGGGGGGGCCATAGTCGGCGGGCGTTCGCGGGTCACTTGACGGCCGATTCGTGCAGAACCCGCAGCGACCGCGGCAGGTTGAAGCTCACGTCCTCGTCGGTCGTGAAGTGCTCGTCCATCTCGGCCCCGCATTCGCTCTTGAGGTGCTTGACGATTTTCTCCACGAGGTGTTCCGGCGCCGAGGCCCCCGCGGTCAGCAGAACGGTCTGCACGCCCTGGAACCACCGTGGTTGAAGTTCGCTCACGTCATCCACCAGGTAGGCCGGCTTGCCGGAATGCTCGGCGATCTCCGTGAGCCGCACCGAGTTGGAGCTGTTATTCGAACCCACCACGATGACCAGGTCGGCCTTCGGGGCGAGCAGTCGCACCGCGTGCTGACGGTTGGTCGTCGCGTAGCAGATGTCCTCGCTGGGCGGCTCCTTGACCTTCGGGAACCGCCGTTTGATCGCATCGATGATGACGTTGGCGTCGTCCATGCTCAGCGTGGTCTGCGTGAGGTACGAAAGCTGGTCTTCGCTCTCGTCGAAGGGCAGGCGCTCGACATCTTCGGGCGACTCGACGATGGTGATCGCGTGCGGCGCCTCGCCCACCGTGCCGACCACTTCGTCGTGCCCCGCATGGCCGATGAGCAGAATCTTCATCCCCTGCCGGGCGTAACGGATCGCTTCCATGTGCACCTTGGTCACCAGCGGACAGGTGGCGTCGATCATCGTGCAACCGCGGGCCTTGGCCGCGTTGCGCACCTCCGGGCTCACCCCGTGGGCGCTGAACACGACCGTCGAGTTGGCCGGCACCTCCTCCATCGAGTCGATGAAGACCACGCCCTTCTGGATGAAATGATCGACCACGTGGCGGTTGTGGACGATCTCGTGATAGACGTAAATCGGGGAGCCGACGATATCGAGCGCCTGCTCGACGGTTTCGATGGCCATGTTCACGCCGGCGCAGAATCCCCGAGGATTGGCAAGCAGAATCTTCATAAACAATTCTCCGGTCAGGTACCGGGGGAGTATAGTCGGCCGGTGCCGATGGACCAAAATCCGCAGCGCCAACAACGGACGCGGCGACGGTCTGGTTCGCCACAAAGGCCCCTCATGGTTCAAGCGGATGTACAAGGCACGTAGGATCGAAATGACCATCCAGCTTCCCGACTCCGTTCGCTCCGCGTTGGAAGAGATCGGACGCCGCGAGAAGCGTTCTGTGGAGGATGTACCAGGTCGGCTTGTGGAGGAAGCGGTGGCCCTGCTGCGGATGCGGCAATGGCGCCAGGAACGCCGCCCGGACGCTGAGAGAGCAGGCTTTCAAACGGAACAAGACTTGTTTCGGGCCGTCTCTTGAAAGTCGTCCGTGACACGAACGTGCTCCCGTCGGCCATCTTCCTCCCAAGGGTGTGCGAGGTTTTGTACGACCGGTGCATCGTCTTCGATACGGTGGAAATCGTGCTCTCGGAGTACATCCTCGGCGAATTCCAGGAACACGCGGCAGGCAAGTTCAAGGTGCCGCCGGACAGGGCTCGCGCTGCGGTTGCCGCGGTGCGGGACCCGTGCGTGGTCGTCGAACCCATTTCAGTGCCGCATGATGCTTGCTCCGATCCCGACGACCTTCGGGTTCTGGGGACAGCGCTTGCCGGGCAAGCCAATTGTCTGGTCACAGGCGACCGGGCGCTACAGGACCTCGGGACGTATCGTTCCGTGGCGATTCTCTCCCCTCTCGCATTCTACGACCGCCTGCGCCGCCCGTGAGTGGCCTTTTCGCTATACTGCTGGACTATCGACAAGGCAGCCGGTCCGCTCCCGCAGGCAAGATGACCTCCATCGTCCTCCAGCAACTTGACCGCTACGGCCCGGACCATTGTGAAACGGTGCCGCCGAGCGAAGCGCGCCGGTACGCGGTCGATCTCGCCACGAGCCACTACGAGAATTTCACCGTGGTGAGCCGGGTGCTTCCGGCGCGGCTGCGGGAGGACTTCGCCGCGGTCTACGCCTTCTGCCGCTGGGCCGACGACCTCGGCGACGAGACCGGCGATCCCCGCCGGTCGCTCGAACTGCTCGACTGGTGGCGGCAGGAACTCGACGCCTGCTATCGCGGCGAGCCGCGACATCCCGTGTTCGTCGCGCTGAAGCCGACCATCGAGAAGCACGACATCCCGGCCACGCCCTTCGAGAAACTCATCGACGCCTTCGTGCAGGACCAGGGGCTGACCCGTTCCCACACGTGGGAACAGGTGGTCGACTACTGCACCCGCAGCGCCGACCCCGTCGGCCGGCTCGTGCTCTACATGTGCGGCTACCGCGACGAGCAGCGTCAGCGTCTCAGCGACTGCACCTGCACCGCTTTGCAACTGGCGAACTTCTGGCAGGACGTGCGTCGGGATATCCTCGAACGCGACCGCATTTACGTTCCTGACGCCGCTCTGAGCGAACACGGCCTGACCCACGACGACCTGGTCGCCGCCGTGCGCGACACTCGCCCGTTGACCGCGGAGCAGCGGGCCGGCTACCGGGCCGCGATGCGGCAACTCGTCGATCGCACGTGGGCGCTGTTCGACGAGGGCCGGCGACTCTGGCCGACTGTCCACCGCGAGGTGCGTCTGAGCATTCGGCTGTTTACCATGGGGGGGGAATCGATCCTCCGCATGATTGAACGGCAGAACTACAACACGCTCGACCACCGCCCGTCGCTGAGCCGAACCGGCAAGCTGCGGCTCATGGCCGGCGGGCTCGTGGGGCATTGGCTGGACCGGCGACCGGCGAAGGAGCCGGCGCGATGACCGCTGTGTCCAGGTCCGCCCTCGCCGAGTCTTACGATCATTGCCGCGACGTGTCCCGCCGCGAGGCGAAGAACTTCGACTACGGCATGAAGCTCACCCCGGAACCGAAGCGCTCGGCAATGTACGCGGTGTACGCGTGGAATCGATTGGCCGACGATCTTGCCGACGAGCCGGGCGATCCCGAAGCGAAGGAGCAGCGCCTCACGCAGTTCCGCCGCAATACGCGGCAGGCCCTCGCCGACGATCAACCGTTGCCCGACGGCCCGCTCTGGCCGGCGTTCCGTGACACCGCTCTTACCTACGAACTGCCCGCCGAGTACTTCGAAGCCATGGTCGACGGCCAGATGGTCGATCAACAGCGCACGCGCTACGCGACCTTCGATGAACTCTACGAATACTGCTACAAGGTCGCCTCCGTGGTCGGGCTCACCTGCCTGGAGATCTGGGGCTACGAAGGCGGCGCGGACACGCGGAAGCTCGGCGAGTACCGCGGGATTGCATTCCAGCTCACCAACATCCTGCGAGACGTCCGCGAGGACGCCGAACGCGACCGCGTCTACCTGCCCGCCGAGACGTGCGGGCTCTTCGAGCTCAACCCGTCGATGTTCCGGTTCGATCCTCAGCCGGAGGTGATCCGCGGCATACGGGAACTGGCCGAGCGCGCCGGCGAGTTCTTCGAGCAGTCGGCGGCCCTGGAATCGCGGGTGCATCCGTCCGGCCGGGCATGTCTATGGGCGATGACGGCAATCTATCGCGGACTGCTGCGGCGCATCGCGGCGGATCCGATGCGCCCGCTCCGGGGCCGGCGCGTGCGCCTGAGCAAGCCCCGCAAGCTCTGGATCGGCCTGCGGGCCTCGCTCATGCGCGGATCGGCCAGCGGGGTTTCGCCGTGACCCGCTCCGCCCTGGTCATGGGCGGCGGCCTGGCCGGCATCGCCGCCGCGGTGCGCCTCGCCGAGCGAGGCGTGCGGGTCACGCTGCTCGAAACCCGCAAGCGCCTCGGCGGCCGGGCCACCAGTCACATCGACCCGCGCACCGGCGAGAAAATCGACAACTGCCAGCACGTGCTGCTCGGCTGCTGCACGAACCTCATCGATCTTTACCGCCGCATGGGCGTGGACGACCGCATCGCATGGCACCGCCGGCTCCATTTCGCGGACAAGCAGGGCCATCGCGACGTGCTCGAAGGCGACGACCTGCCCGCGCCGCTGCATACCGCTGAGTCGCTGTGGCGGTTCGGCTGCCTGAGCTTCACCGAGAAGCTGGCGATCAGCCGGGCGATGCCGGCCATCATCCGTCTCGGCCGATCGGGACGTGACGCGCTGGACGAGCGCACCTTCGCGGACTGGCTGGTCGAGCATCGCCAGCCGCCCGGCGCGGTCGAGAAGTTCTGGGCGGTGATCACGATCAGTGCCTTGAACGAAACCCCCGACCGGGCCAGTGCTGCCTACGCCTTGCAGGTGTTTCAGGAAGGCTTCCTCGCCCACCGCGATGCCTACGTGATGGGCGTTTCCGCCGTGCCGCTGGTCGACCTGTACGACCCGGCGGAGAGGGTCGTTGAAGCCGCCGGCGGCGAGGTGCGATTCGGCGCGGCGGCGCGGGAGCTGCAGCACGACGGGCGGCGGATCACCGGCGTGCAACTGGCGTCGGGCGAAACCATCGCCGCGGACCGCTACGTCAGCGCCATGCCCTTCGACCGGCTCGATCGCGTGATCGATGACGAGCTGCGTCCGGCCGATCCGCGGCTGCGCTCGCTTCGGGAGTTCGACGTCAGCCCCATCATCGGCATCCACTTGTGGTACGACCGCCCGGTGCTTCGCCTTCCTCACCTGATCTTCGTCGACAGCCCGCTGCAGTGGGTGTTCAACCACGGCGGGGAAGCGGGCGGGCAGCATCTGCACGGCGTGATCTCCGCCGCCCGCGAGTGGGAAGACCGCCCCTCGGATGAGATCGTCGAGATCGCGCGGCGCGAGCTCGATCGCTACCTGCCGGCCACGCGCAGCGCCGAGCTGCTTCGCGGCCGGGCGATCAAGGAGAAGCGGGCGACCTTTTCCGTGAGGCCGGGCCTCGATCGCATCCGGCCCGGACCGACGGGCGCCGTCGAGAACCTGCTGCTGGCCGGCGACTGGTGCGCCACCGGTTGGCCCGCCACCATGGAAGGCGCCGTCCGCAGCGGCTACGCCGCCGCGGGCGCGATGCTCGGCGAGGACCTGCGCGCGAGCGACCTGCCGCGCTGCGAACTCTACCGCCTCATCGCCCGCGACTGAACTCGACAAGCCGGACTGGAGC
>CAYFQS010000008.1:8531-27020 GCA_964345245.1 uncultured Planctomycetaceae bacterium
TCGACAAGCCGGACTGGAGCGTCAGCGCAGGTCCGGATTCTCTTGCCGCAACCCGTCGGCCTCCCGGGCCCCGAGCCGCGGCCTGCGCGCTGCTTTGCCCTCCGCGGTGAACCCACTGCGGTGAGCCGCACGCGATGGTATGATTCGCATGTCATGACCACGGACGTTGACCGGCAAATGGAAACGCTGCGCCGCGGGACCGAGGCGATTTACTCCGAGGAGGAGTTGCGCCGGAAGCTCGACAGTGGCAAACAGCTCACGATCAAGCTCGGCATGGACCCCACGGCCCCGGATATCCATCTCGGCCACTCGGTGGTCCTGCGGAAGATGCGCCAGTTCCAGGACATGGGGCACAAGGCGGTCCTGATCATCGGCGATTACACCGCCCTGATCGGCGACCCCACCGGACGCGATACGACTCGCCCGGTGCTCAGCGATCAGGAGGTCAGCGACAATGCCCAGACCTACCTCGACCAGGCGGGATTGATTCTCGATACCTCGGCCGAGAAGCTCGAGGTGCGCCGCAACAGCGAATGGCTGAGCATGTTGAGCTTCGCCGACGTGCTGAAACTGACCGGGCACTTCACGGTGCAGCAGATGCTTCATCGTGAGAACTTCCGCAAGCGCATGGAGGCCGACCGCGAGATCGTGGTCACCGAGTTCATGTACCCGCTCATGCAGGCGTACGACTCGGTCGCCATCGACGCCGACGTCGAGCTCGGCGGGACGGATCAGACCTTCAACAATCTGTGCGGCCGGGACCTGATGGCCAAGCGGGAGAAACCGCGACAGGTCGTGATGATCATGCCCATCCTCGTCGGGCTCGACGGCACGGAGAAGATGAGCAAGTCGAAGGGCAACTACGTCGCCCTGACCGACGCCGCGGACGACATGTTCGGCAAGATCATGAGTATCCCGGACGCGCTGATGGCCAACTACTTCCAGTTGCTCACCGATGTGCCCGAATCGCGGGTCCGCAGTCTGACCGATCCGGCGGTGACCCATCCGCGCGAGGCGAAGGACACCCTGGCCCGGTGCGTGGTGGAGCAGTATCACGGCACCGACTCGGCGGGCGCGGCGTCGGGGGAATTCCGGCGCCGTTTCGCCGAGAAGCAGTTGCCCGCCGACATGGAAACCCACGAGGTGCAGGGCACGGAGCAGAAGATCGTCGATCTCATCACGCGGGTTGGTTTCGCATCCAGCAACTCCGAGGCCCGCCGACTGATCAAGCAGGGGGCGGTGAGCTTCGACGATGAGAAGATCGGCGATCCGACGGGCGTCGTGCGGGTCCCGGCGGATCGCCCGGCCGTGCTCAAGGTCGGCAAGCGTCGGGTCTGCGCCGTGAAGGCGGTGTAGCATCGAGCCGGGCCGCCGACGAACCGGGGCCACCTCGGATGCGTCGTAATTAGAAGGGAAGGTATTCATGATGCTCGGAGCGATCATCGCATTGGCCGTCCTCGCCGCGATTCTCGCGGCGGGATGCGCCGTGCTCTTCTTCGAACGCCGCAATCTCAAGGCCCACAAGGCCGAACTCGCCGGGGAACTGGCCGACACCGAACAGCAGCGCGACCAGTTGCGTGATTCGCTCCACCAGCGCGACAACGAGCTGACCAAGCTCACCGAGCAACTCCACAACCTCGAGCAGCAGCAGCAGGTTCTCGAAGAGGCGAAGAAGCAACTCGAAAGCACCTTCGAGTCGCTCGCCGGCCGGGCGTTGAAGGGCTCGACCGATGAGTTTCTCAAGCTCGCGAAGCAGGTGTTCGAGAGCGAACAGGGCAAGGCCCAGAAGCACCTCGACGCCCATCGCCAGTCGATCGAGTCGCTGATCAAGCCGGTGCGGGAGACGCTGGACAAGTACAACTCGACGCTGCAGGAAGTGGAAAAAGCCCGCAACGAGGCGTACGGCGCCCTGCGGCAGCAGCTCTCGGCGATGGCCAACGACCAGACGTCGCTGCGGCAGGAAACGGCGAAGCTGACCAACGCCCTCCGCCGCCCCGACGTGCGCGGGCGGTGGGGCGAGATGCAGCTTCGTCGCGTGGCCGAGATCGCCGGTATGATCGAGAACTGCGACTTCGAAGAGCAGGTCCACCTCCAGGGCGAGGACGGTTCGCTCCGGCCGGACATGGTCGTCCACCTGCCCAACGAGCGGGTGATCGTGGTCGACGCCAAGGCCTCGCTCGACGCCTATCTCGACGCGATGGAGACGACGGACCAGCAACAGCGCCAGGAGCACTACACCCGCCACCTGCGCCACATCGAGGGCAAAGTCCAGCAGCTTTCACAGAAGGACTACGCCGAGGCGGTGAGCCGGCAGGTCGGCCGAACGCCCGATTTCGTGGTCATGTTCATCCCGGGCGAGAGCTTCCTGTATCCGGCCGTGCAGCAGAACCCGGACCTGCTGGAATCGGCGATGAACCGCGGTGTGGTGATCGCCACGCCGAGCACGCTGATCTCCCTGCTCAAGGCGGTGGCGATGGGCTGGCGAGAGGAGCGGCTGGCCGAGAACGCACGGCGGATCAGCGAGGCCGGCCGCGAACTGCACCGCCGCATGGCCACCGCGTTCGGTCACCTCGATCGCCTGCAGTCGTCGATCGGCAAGGTCGTCGATCACTTCAACTCGCTCGTCGGCTCACTTGAATCGAGCGTCCTTCCCCAGGCCCGGCGATTCGAGGAACTGGAGGCCGGCTCGCCCAAGAAGCTGCCCGAAACACTGGACGGCGTCGAGCGGACGGCTCGCGCGCCGAAGGCCGTGGAAACACCGGATGAATGATCGGCTGCGACATCTCGCGTGCGTGACCGCCGTCGGCCTGACGGTGATGCTCGCAGGTTCGCTCGTCGCCGGCGAAGCCCGCGAGTTTGAATCGGAACATTACGTGATCGCCACCGACATCGACGCGGAGACGGCAAAGCGACTCGCTCGCCACATGGACGCGATGTACGCTGAGTACCAGCGTCGACTCGCCGGCTTCAGTGAATCGGCGGAGGATCGACTGCGGCTCTGGATCTTCGATCGCGCGGACGACTACGTTGCGTTCCTCGCCGACTGCGGCATCGAGGCCCGCGGCACCGACGGCATGTTCTTCGACACCGCGATGCGCGGCGGCCTGGCGACGTGGCGCGGGGACCGGCCCGTTGAACGACTCGAACAGGTGCTCCGGCACGAGGGGTTCCACCAGTTCGCCTGGCGGCGGATCGGCCCCACGCTCCCGCCGTGGGCCAATGAAGGCCTCGCCGAGTACTTCGCCGAGGCGATTGTGATCGACGGCAACCTGAAGACCGGGCAGGTCAACGCCCGCCGATTACGGCAGGCGCGGTCTGCCGTCCGCGCCGGTCGGCACGTGCCGTTCGAGCAGATGCTCACCCTCGACAACGCCGCGTGGGCGGAGGCGGTCGCCGCGACCGATGGCGGCGGAGCCCTGCTTTACGACCAGGCATGGTCGATGGCCCACTTCCTGATCAACGCCCGGCCGAAGCTGCGCGAGGCGTTCGCCGAGTATCTGTCGCGCCTCAGCCACGGCGCCACCGCCCGGGAGGCCTTCGTGCGGGCGTTCGGCACCACCGACTTCCATGCGTTTGAGTCCGGGTGGCGTCGATACCTGATGCAACTCCAAGCCGATCCGATCCACACCGCCATCGAGCGGCTTACCTTCCTCGCCCGCGGTCTTCGCTATCTGCATTCGCGCGGCGTTCGGGTCGAGTCGGTGGAGCAGCTCAAGGGCGAGCTTCGCGCCGCGGGATTCAAAGTCATCCACCTCGCCCACGAGGTCCCGGCCGTCTTCAGCGCTTTCGACGAGGCGATGTTCGAGGCGCCGGCGCATCCCGAGGGTGAATCCACCGGGCTCGAACTCGTCTCCGGCAATGAAGCGCGCCTGCCGCCGCGGCTGGTCGTGCGCGGCCTGGACATGGCGGTCTGGCTGAACTGGCGAATCGACCGGACGGGCGAACTGCGATTCGACATCGCGCTGGACTGATTTTCGTTGAACATCGGGGCCGCGCGGACCGTGATCGACTATGATGGGACCATCGCTTTTTAACCGGAAGTCCGTTATGCATCAGCGACTTGTCTGGGTGATCGTCACGGGGGTGGGTCTGCTGCTGGGACTGGCGGCGAGCGCCACCGCGGCGGACGACGTGCTCAAGTTCCGCAGTCGGCACTACCAGATTGTGACCGACGTGGATAAGAAGCTGGCGATCGACATCGCCCGCCACATGGACGCGGTGTATGCCGAGTACGCCCGGCGGATGAAGGGCTTCATAACCCGCAGCAGCATCCCGATGACGCTGTACGTCTGGCGGACCTACGACAGGTATCTCGAGTTCACGCAGAGCATGGGATTTAATGCGGCGAACTCGGGCGGCGTGTTTTTCGTCACCCGGCACGGCCAGGGCCTCGCCACGTGGGTGGAGGGCCAGAGCCGGCACAAGATGTACTACATCCTCCAGCATGAGGGGTTCCACCAGTTCGCTTACGCCCGCATCGGCCAACTGCCCATCTGGTTGAACGAGGGGCTGGCCGAGTACTTCGGCGACGCCCTCCTGGTCGACAAGCGGCTCATGGTGGGCAAGCTCGACGCTGAACGCCTCGAGCGGATGCAGAAGGCCATCGAGAACCGGACCTACCTGCCCTTCGAGGAACTGATGAACATGAGCGACGAGGAGTGGCTGCGGCGGGTCACCAGCGGCCACGAAACGTCCTCCCTGATGTACGACATGTCCTGGTCGCTGGCGTATTTCCTCATCCACGGCTACGACGGCAAGTTCCGCCCGGCCCTCGACGCCTACCTCAAGCGGATCAACCGGGGCGTGGACAAGAAGCAGGCCTTCGACGAGGTGTTCGGCCCGCAGCTCGAACCGTTCGAGCTCGCCTGGGGCAAGTCCTTCGTCACCTTCGAGCCCGACCCGTGGTACAACACCGCCCGCCGCGTGGTCTTCCTTGCCCAGGGCATCAAGGCGTTGCACGACCAGGGCGTCGAGATCGAATCCTTCGAGCAGCTCGAGCGGGTGCTCAAGCGCACCGGCTTCCAGGCGACGCTGAAGGAGCGGGACATTGTCGCCCGCGGCGAGAAGAAGGTCGAAGCCGACGACAAAGCGTTCGCCCTGCCCGAGAATGCGGACGTGCGGATGCTGCCCGCTGAGGACGATCTGCCGCCCGGCCTGCTCGTCCGCGGGCTGCGGCCGACCATTCGCCTCGAATGGAGGATCGACCAGAAGGGCGATCTCGCCTACGACATCACCTACAACTGACCGCGAGTCCCGCCGATGGTCCATCGCCGCTGCCCGGCCAAGGTGAATCTCGCCCTCTCCGTCGGCTCGCCCCGGGACGACGGCTATCACCCGATCGCCTCCTGGATGGTGGCCGTGGACCTCGTGGACGACCTGACCGTCGAACGGCTCGCGGATGACCAGCCGTCGACGTTCGATATCGACTGGGCGTCTGACGCGATGCGTCCCACCGCCATCGACTGGCCGCTCAAGCGCGACCTCGTTTGGAAAGCCCATTCGGTGGTCGAGGGGCATGTCGGGCGTATGCTGCCCGTGGCGGTGAAGCTGCGCAAGCGAATCCCCGTCGGGGCCGGGCTCGCCGGCGGCGCGAGCAACGGCGCGGCGATGATTTCCGCGGTGGATGAAATGTTCGACCTCCGGCTGCCCCACGCCCCGATGACTGAACTGGTGTGCCGGCTGGGCAGCGACCTGGCTTTCTTCTTCCACGCACCGTCGGCGATTGTGACCGGCCGCGGGGAATTCGTCGATCCCGTCCCGCTCGGCGGCACCATCCATCTCGTACTCATGACGCCGCGCTTCGCCTGTGCCACCGGCGCCGTGTACCGGAGCTTCGATGAGGTGTCCGCTGACGCGGAGGTGGATGAGTCCCGCGTGCGTGAGGTGGCCGATCAGTGGCCGCTGCCCGACGAAGCGCCGTTCAACGACTTGGCCGGGCCGGCGTGCCGCGTTGCTGCGCCGCTCGACGAGCTGCGCCGGCAGGTTCACCGGGCGGTCGGCAGGCCGGTGCATATCACGGGGTCCGGTTCCGGGATGTTCATCGTCGTCGGCGACGCCGATGAAGCCCGACAGATCGCCGGGCTTCTCGAGCACGAGTGTCATCTCCCGGCCCGCGCGGTGCGGACGATCAATCGCGACGCCGACTGAGCAGGGCGGGGAAGCGGTGCCACTTGCGCGTGCGGATTTCCTTCGAAAACGTTTCCGCGATTCGTCTCGGCATCTGCTCCGCACTCGCTGTTCAGAGCCGGACTCTGTGAGTCCGGAATCGCCGCGCGAGTCAATCCCGGGTGGTGATGACGCTCGGCCGGGGAGGGGTTTACTCGCCGCCATTGCCTTCGACGGCGCTCAGGCCAAGGAGGCGGCCGGCGAACACCGGACTGACACACCGCCGGCTCCGACTGACGTTTGCGGTGATCGTCGCGACTCCCTGGCCGCATCGGCCATGGGTAAGCGCGTTCCGGGCGCCAGGTCTCCGCGAATTCCCGCGTCGCTCACTCCGCTCGGGGGCTGTGATCCCGCGCCGCCCGGTACTTCAGTTCCGGGCTTTTCATCGTCACCTGGTGGCCCGGCGGGACCGACTGGGTCACGAACACCCCGCCGCCGACCACGCTGCCCCGGCCGACCACCGTGTTCCCGCCGAGCACGGTGGCCCCGGCGTAAATGATCACGTCGTCCTCGATCGTCGGGTGACGCTTGTGCCCGCGGATCAGGCGGCCGCGCTCGTCCTTGGGGAATGACAAGGCGCCGAGGGTCACGCCCTGGTAGAGCTTCACGCGGTCGCCGATGATGGTCGTTTCCCCGATCACCACGCCGGTCCCGTGGTCGACGAAGAACGCCCGCCCGATCGTCGCGCCGGGGTGGATGTCGATGCCGGTCTCGCTGTGGGCCCACTCGGTGAGAATTCGCGGAATCAGCGGCACGCCGAGGTCGGCCAGCTCGTGCGCGATGCGGTAGGTGAACACCGCGAGCACGCCGGGATAGCAGAAGACGGTCTCATCGGTGTTCCGGGCGGCGGGGTCGCCGTCGAACGCCGCCTGCACGTCTTCGGCCAGTATCGCCCGCACGTCGGGCACGCGGTGGAGGAATCGGTCGGTCAGCTCGCGGGCCCGTCGGCCGCACTCGGCGCAGCGGTCGCCGCCGCCTTCGTTCAGCAGATTCTCGCTGTATCGCAGGGCGACTTCGATCTGCCGGTCCAGCGACTCGCGAATGGTCTGCACCATCTCCCCCGCGTGGAAGCGCTGGTTATCGCAGGTCAGCTTGTGCGGGCCGAAGAAGCCGGGAAACACCAGATCGCGAACCTGGTGCAGCAGGACGATCGCCTCGTCCCGGTTCGGCAGAAACGTCGAATCGATGTGCTCGGTCCGATCGTCGCTGGCATAGCTGCCGACGATCGCGTCGACGAGCGACTCCAGCGTCGGCCGGGCTTCTTCCGGCTGGGTGGGGCTTTGCGGTTCTTCCATGGCCCACATGGTAAACACGCCGGCGGCCGGGTCCAAGCGGCGAGCCGCGCCGGCAAGGCGAGAAACCAAAATACAAGCGGCTCACCGCAGGGCGAGCCGCTTGAAAAGACTTCGCGTCGGGCCGACGAGCCGACCGATTTGCTCGAACCCCAATTTTAAGTGGGTACGATTCGTTCCCTCCGGGCCTTCCGCTCGTTGACGGCTTGACCGTCGGGGATCGTTCACGTTCCCTTGGGGTTCGCTTAACGGTTCGAGCAAATACCGGGATCAGCTCAAGCCGGCGACGCGAAGCAGTTCTGTACTTGTCACGCTCTCCATTATACAACTTCGGACCGCCGGTGTTTGACCTTGAGGTAAATTTTGCGCGCGATCGGCGTGAGCGTTCCGGCGGGGCGCGTCGCCCAACGTTTGGGGGCCACGGCAACCCGGATTGGCGATCAACCCGTCCGTGAAGATCAGTCCTCGTCCATTTCCTTCCAGGTGGGGAACTTACGTTTCGGGCTGAGCGGGTCTTCCTCCGCGCTGTGGCCGCTGCGTAGGGCGGCGACCGCGGCGGCGAAGTCCAGATCCTCGCGGGTCGTGATCTTCACGTTCAGCACGTCGCCGGGCGTGATCAACACCGGCTCGCCGAGGGTTTCCACGAGCCCGGCATCGTCGGTGATGTGCTCGCCGGTGATCTTCCCGTCGGTGATCTGCTGGTAGGCCCGTTCGAGCAGGGATCGCTCGAAGACCTGCGGGGTCTGGACGAGCCACACCCCGTCGCGGGGCAGGGTCTCCACCACGCGATGGCGTTCGACGACCACCTTGCCCGCCGAGCCGAGAATGGCGTCGAGCGGGTCCTTCTCTTCAGGTTGGGACTCGGCCGCGGTGAGCGGTTCGGCCCGTTTCAGCGTCGCCCTGCAGGGCACGGCGGGAATCACCGCGGCATGCTCCTCGGCGACGGCGAACACGCGGTCGATCGCCGCGGGATCGGTGACCGGTCGGGCGGCATCGTGCACCGCGACGTGAGTCGCGCCGGCTTCGACTGCCCGCAGGGCGTTGAGCACGGTCTCCCAGCGCTCGGTCTGCCCGCCGGCCACGATGCTCACGCCCATGAAATCGAGTTTGTCGCCCCAGCGCAGTCGGAAATGATCGAGCTGATCCGGATCGACGGCGACGATGATCTGGCTGACTTCCGGGCGCTTGTCGAACAGGTCGATCGCGCGTTCAAGTACGCTCCGCCCGGCGATCCTGGTCTCAAGTTTATGTTCCGTGCCGCCGGATTCGGCGAAACGTTTGCCTTGTCCCGCCGCCGGCAGAATCACCGCGAGTCGCATGGAAGTTCCCATGCTCCGTAAGCTAATGCGACGGAGGCGAATCGTCCAGTCGCCGGCACACCCTTCAGGCCCGCCTCGCTTCCGCGAGTGCGGGCATCTGCCGGGAGAGCGGTAGCGGCCTCGCCCCCACTTCTGCGAGGCGAGCCGACGAAGACATTACTGGAATGGCGTCGTGCGGATCAGCTCCCCGCAGTAGAGGCAGAAGTCGTGCTGCCGCGAGTTCGGGCGGTTGCACTTGGGGCACTTGACCGGCCCGCGGGCCCGTTTGCCGTCCGCCTGCCCGTCGGACAGATCGAGCGCGGCGACCTCGGACAGCAGGTCGTCGTCGGTGAGTCCGGTCTTTTTCTTCAGCAGGTTCCACATGCCTTCGCACAGCAGTTCGAGGCGGTCGACTTCGCTCTGGACAAAGCGGACGTTGGTGGAGGCCTGTCGGGCGCTCGAGGCGGCACGGGCCGAGTCCCCGCTACGATGGTACGCGTTGTCGAAGTTGGCCCCGGACCCGAAACCCGAAAAGACAACCATGCCTGACTCCTTGAACGGTGTGGCCGATGATGATCCGCCAATATACCCGATTCGCGAGCGTCCGCTCATCGCGGAGCGGCGGAAGTCGGCGATGAATTTCGCGAAGTCGGCGGCGCGTCTTGCAGGCCGCGTGGCTGTTACGTAACGTGCTCCGCTTTGAAGCAACCTTGAAAGAAGGATCAGGATGGCCAAGCCAAGCGCAATCGTGGTCGGAGCGGGCGGAATCTCCAGGGCGTGGTTCCCGCCACTGAAGGCGGAGAAGGTCGATGTCGTGGCGGTCGCCGATGTCCGTGAAGAGGCCGCCCGACAACGGATCGATCAATACGAACTGTCGGGTACCCGGGCGTATACCGACATGAACCAGGCGTTTCGCGATGAGCAGGCGGACTTCGCGATCGACCTGACCCCCCCCGAGGTGCACTGCAAGGTGTGTTGTGCGGCGATGCAGGCGGGGCTGCATGTGGTCAGCGAGAAGCCGATGGCGTCGAGCATGGCCGAATGCCGCCGCATGGTCCGCACCTCCGAGCAGACCGGGCGGATGTACATGGTCAGTCAGTCCCGCCGATGGGTCCCGGTGCACGAGCGTCTGCGGAAGACGCTCACCCGCGGCAAGCTCGGCACGCTGACCACGGCGAACTGTGACTTCTACATCGGCATCCACTTCGGCGGGTTCCGCGATGAGATGGACAGCCCGCTGATCCTCGATATGTCCATTCACCACTTCGACCTCGTGCGGATGTTCACCGGCAAGGACCCGGTGAGCGTCTACTGCGACGAGTTCAACCCGCACGGCTCGTGGTACAAGGGCGACGCGGCGTGCAACGCGATTTTCGACCTGGCCGACGGCGTGAAATTCGCCTACCGCGGATCGTGGTGCCCCGAGGGCTGCGACACGAGCTGGCACGGCAACTGGCGGTTCATCGGCGACCGCGGGACGATCCTCTACGAGAACGACGCCCAGCCGCACGGGCGGGTGCTGGTCGGGCCGAGCAAGAACCGCAAGTTCCGCGACCTGAAGCCGCTGCAGTCGTCGATGCAGCACCACGGGATGCACGGCGCGCTGCGGGAGATGCTCCGGTTCCTGCGCACCGGCAAGATGCCGCAGACCGAGTGCCACGACAACATCAAGTCGATGGCGATGGTGTTCGCGGCTCTGGAGTCCAGCAGGAAGGGCCGGCCGGTGGACGTGAAGGTCTGATCCGGTATCGAGATCGCGTCGAAAGCGAATCGCCCCGGACGCTTGTCCGGGGCGATGTGCGTTTCGCGGTATGGGGGTTTGTCAGGCGCTGTGCCTGCGGTGCCGCAGCAGGCCGCCATCGGCCACGACGACGACCTGCGACCATGGCGCCCTTGTGCGTCCGCCGCCGGGCCAAGACGCCGGGCCGCGTCAGCGGACAAACCGGAATTCCACTTCGTTCGCCCAGTGTTCCGCCCAGTCGACGTGGAAGGCGTGGCCGCTGCGCCGGGAGACGCTGCGGCCGCGGGCGAGTTCCATGGTGCCGATCCGCTCGTCGTGGTTCACCCGGAAGGTGAACTTGATGTGCTCGCCGCGGTCGAGGCATGCCCTGACGTCGGGCAACTCACGCCACGGGATCGCCGCTTCGGTGATCCGCAATCCGTTGACGTAGCGGGTCACGAGCCGCGCGCCGCTGACCGGGCCCTCGGCGGGATGCTTCGGCTGGCGGGGATAGAAATGCTTCTTCGGCAACTCGGGCGACTGGAGCCGCCAGACCTCGAACCCACCGCCGTGCTCGTCCGCCACGCGATTCAGGGCGTACTGGTAGTCGGTGCAGGCGTAAGGGATGAAGCCCTCCGGGCGACCGGGCAGACGCGTCAGAGTGGACGTCGGTCCCTGTTTGTCGGCCGGCAGCACGTTGAAGGCGATCTGCACGTTGTCGAACTCCGGCGACCGGTTGCCCGCGGGCAAGATCGGCCCGCGGCGGTAGCTGAACCGCCGTACGGCTTCCGGCCAGTGATACTCCTTGCGGACCACGTCGTTCACGAACTCCACCTCAACGCCCTCGGGCAAGCGGGCTTCGACGCCAGGCAGCATGTGGCCGGCGGTGCCATAGGCGCTGCGCCAGTCGGCCCCGGTGTCCTGATCGGAACCGACATAGGACGCGGCGGTGGCTTCGGCGGCCTTGCTCGTGGGATCAAAGAGCATGCCGTAGACGCCGGTGTCGCGACCGGCCTGACCTCGGAACTGGAGTTGCACGTCGCCGGACAGTTCGTAGACGGCATAAGTCGGTTTGCGGACATCTCGAAGCCGGCGACGCTGGTCGAGTTTCTTGCCAGACAGCAGATCGAACGCACGCACCTCGAAGTTGCGCCCGCCGAGCGCGACGGCCACGCGCGTCGCCTTGTCGGTCGGCAGCTTCAGGTTGATGTGGGTTTCCTTGGCCATCTGGTGCCAGAACTTTGGATGCTCGCCGCCCCCGGGCCCGGAAAAGCCGATCGGCGATCGCGGATGGCGTGGCTGCTGCTCCACCGCGACCGTTTTGTCGGCGTCAAGGTCGTAGCTCACCTCGGGGTAGTAGAACTGCTCGTCATCGCGGGTCGCGAAGCGCAGCGTCCCGCCGTCGTCGGTCGCATCGACGATGCGTGCGGCGAAGTAGAAGTACTTCTCGTCCCAGGCGAGGTAGCCGGTCGCGAAGCCCGTCGCTTCGTCTGGCTCAAAATCTTCGAAGGGCAGCCATGCCGTCTCGGTCAGCGTTCGCGAGGCCGCTTCGTCGGTCGTCACGGTCTGGGGCGGCACGCCGCGCCAGTCGCCAAGGTCGCCGTCCACCTCGATCGTCCGCTTCTCGATGACGTTTACGTGCATCGCCTCACGATGGAAGGCGAACCCGCCGTTCTCTCCGTGGAAGGTCGCCGTGAAGGGGAAGGTGTTATCCGAGGGCTGTTCGCCCTTGACCGTCACGCGGAGTTCCTTGGTTTCGTGCGGCTGCAGGTCGACCGCCACGGTGGGCGGATGCTCCAGCCCCTCCACATCGAGGTGCAGGTCGCCCTTGACCGGTCGGGTCAGCATGTTGGTCGCGGTCAGGCGCAGGATCGCCCCGTCGTGCGTGGCCGACGTCATGTCGTGGGCAATGATCTCCAGTGGCTCGACGCCCTCGACGGAACTGTCGCGGATCGCTTCGAGCAGGGCGTTGAAGGACGCCGCCTCGCCGTCCCGGGCCCGCAGGAAGTAGCCCCGGTTGTCGAGTGGTATCTCGATCTGTCCGTTCTTCGTCTCGATCGGATTGCCGTAGAAATCGTACAGGGCGAAGCGGCCGCCTTCGGCGTCGATGGTAATCTTCGCGCCTTCGAAGGGCTGATACGCGGCGATCTGTTTCTCGATCTCCGCGTGCTGCGCCGGGTCATCGATTTCGGCGAGTTGCTCGGCAAGCTCCGCCTCTTCGCGGGCTTCGGTGACGCTCCGCACCGTGCGATAGAGGGCGATGTCGTGGTTGAACAGCGATCCGATATCCCCCACGACGACGACGGTCCCGTCGCCTCGTTGACGGTCGAGCCCGTCGAAGACGTACACCCACGGTAGGCCGGGTCGGAAGAGCACCTCCTTGAACGGCCGATCACCGATGAAATGCTGGACCGCGCCGATGGCGGCGGCGAGGGGCCACGCCCGCAGCAGCTTCTCACGCCGCTCCGAACCGCCTTCGGTCCGTATGTCGACGTGTTCGGTCCGGCCGTGGCTGAGCTGCGTGGTGATGTTGCCGAAAAACACGCCCATCGCCCGGTCGTAACCCGCGGCGTGGTTGGTCGCGACGACGCCGGCGTACCGGTCATCGGTGTTCGCCACCCACGACTCGGTGTCGAAGATCTTCACCCGCCCGTTGGGGTGCTCGCGGTTCCGCCAGTAGAGGTAATTGGCCGGCGAACTGAGCCCCTGATAGTGGATGGAGCAGAAGTCGAGATAGGGCAGGAAGTCATCCGTGCCGTCGGGGAACAGCTTGTCCCAGGTGTTGGTCGAGGAATCGCACCCGCCGACGAGCACCTGCACGCCGGCTTCGCGGTTGGCCTCGTTCACCGCCTCGGCCATGATCCGGTAGAGCGTGCGATAGCGGGGCATGTCCGCCTGCCAGCCGGAGATCGACCGGCCTTCCCACGGCTCGTTCCACAGCATGAAACCGGTGATCGGACCCTTCGGCCAGCCGTAACGCGACGCCAGGTCCTTCACGAACGCCCGGTACTGCTCGTCCTCGCTCGGCAGCCAGGTGTAATCCATCTTGCCCCCGAGCATGAACCCGCGGTCGTCGAGGTGCGGGCGCGCCCGGCCGAGGGGCATCTCCGCCGGCCCGGCGCCGACCTCCGCCAATACCGTCACGTTGTGCTCGTGAAGCTCCTTCAATTCCTCTTCGAATCGCGCCGCCTTCGCCCGGGCGTGGGGGCTGTCCGAGTCCGGAGGCACGAAGCTAACACCCTTGCGGATCGCCCGGATGTCCATGCGCTGCAGGACCGCCGGCTTCATCGAATCCAGCGCCTGGCTGGGGAAACGCACCCGCTTCGGGCTCGCCGCGAAGGTCCGCACCGAGGTGGTCAGCAGCTTTCGCCCGTGCTTGCCCAGGTCGACGATCAGCGCGTAGCCGCCCCTGGTCTGGGGGATCGCCGGCTCAATCGTGAGGTTCTTCCAGCTTCCCTTCTCGGGCAGGTTGATCTTGACGGCAATCTGTTGAATCGGGTCGCCCACGCGAACGACGCGCGGCTTCCAGATGTCGCCGGCGATGCCGACGGTGGCGAAGGGCAGGACCTCGACGTGACCGTCGGTCTTGATCGGCTTGTCGTCGGTGTTCTCGATCTGGAAGGTCATCTTCGGCTTGTCGTCGGGCCAGAAGATGTTCCCCGGCGCGTTCGATTCCAGGAGAACGAGTCGATACGCCACGCTCGCCGCGTCCGTCGGGAGGCCGAGGGCTTCGTGGTAGTTCTCCATCGCCTCGCCCGTCTTCATCTGGGCGGTGGTCAGAGAACCGGCAATCAGAACGATCGACGCGATGAGCCCGGGAAGGGCACGCAGGTTGGGCATGGGGCACCTCGAAGGGGCGGGAGCGGCAGTGATGGGATTTCAGTTAATCGAACCGGGCCGATTTTGTCAACGGCCCCGGTCTCGGTTGAGACCATGACGAGTCGCTATGATTGGGATGATGATCTACCTGGACAACAACGCCACCACGCAGCCGGCGGATGAAGTCGTCGAGGCCGCGACCCGCGCTCAGCGCGAGCTGTGGGCCAATCCATCGAGCGTGCACCGCTTCGGCCAGCGGACGCGGCAGGCGATCGAACTGGCCAGGAGCGAGGTCTGTGCCCTGATCGGCTGCCGCGAACGCGAGTTGGTCTTCACCTCCGGCGCCACCGAGGCGAACAACTTCGCCCTGCGGGGCATCGCGGCGGTGCGTGGCGAGCGGCGCGTGATCGTGACCACGCCGACTGAACACGCCGCGGTCCGCGAGCCATGCGAGCAGATGCAGCGCGACGACTACGAAGTCGTGCAACTTCCCGTCGACGGCTCGGGCCTGGCAAGCCCGGACGACCTTGCCGGGCTGCTCCGCGAGCGGGGCGGCGAGATCGCGCTGGTCAGCGTGCATTGGGCGAACAATGAAACCGGCGTGATCCAACCGATCGAACGGCTGGCCGAACTGTGCCGGGCCCACCGGATTCCGTTCCACACCGATGCCTCACAGATGGTGGGCAAGGTGCCGGTGGACGTCAAAGCGGCGGGCGTGGACGCGCTGTCGTTCTCCGGGCACAAGTTCCATGGGCCGAAGGGCATCGGCGGGCTGTTCGTCCGCTCGTCGCTTCGCCTGCGTCCGCTGGTCACCGGCGGGCCGCACGAACGCCAGCGCCGGGGCGGCACCGAGGCCGTCGCCGCCATCGTCGGCCTTGGCGAAGCGGCCAAGCTCGCCCGCCACTTTGTCGAGTCGGACGACCGCACGCGCGGCCAGGCCCTGCGCGACCGCTTCGAGCAGACCATCTGTCGCATGGTGGATCAGGCCGGCGTGAATGCCGCCGACGCACCCCGATTGTGGAACACGAGCAACATCGCGTTCCGCGGCCTGGAAGCCGAAGCCATCCTGCTGCTGCTCTCCGAGCGCGACGTGTGCGCCTCGGCCGGCGCGGCCTGCTCCAGCGGCTCCCTCGAACCGTCGCCCGTCCTGCTCGCCATGGGTCTCGACGAACCCGTCGCCCACGGATCGGTGCGCTTTTCCCTGTCCCGCTTCACCGCGGAGGATGAGATCGACCAGGCCCTGGTGGTGATCCCACAGGTGATCGAAAAGCTCCGGTCGACAATGCCGGTGGGATGAGGGTATGCTCGCTCGCGAATGGAGTTCGCCGTCCCGCCGCAGTCAAAACCGGAGTCAAATATGTCCGAGGATTTCGCCGCCCACCCGCGCCTCTTTGCGCGTCCGCATCACTTCCAACGGCTCGCCCAGCCCCTCGCCATGCCCGACCTAAAGGAATCGGCCCGGCACGTCGCCCGGATGGCCGACGAGTATGCCCGCAGTCCGGAGTTCGAGTACGACGAAGCCCATCACAACGCGCTGCTGATACGGGCCCGGCTGATGCAGACTCGTGTCGTCACGCTCCTTGTCCGTTGGAAGCAGACCGGCGAACGCAGATACCGTGACGCCGCGGTCGAGCACATTCGTGCCATGGGGCGGTGGACGTACTGGTCGTGGATCGCCATGCGGCAGGGCATGGAAGGGCCCACCGCCATCTATGACCTGAGCTACGGCGAGAACGCGACCACGCTGGCCATCGCCTTTGACTGGCTGGCGGACGAACTGTCCGGTGGTGAGCGCGACGACTTCGTCGACATCGCCGCGACCTGGGTGTTCCCCTCGTTCGTTCAGCACACCGAAGGCGAGAAGCCGGCCGGCTGGTTCGGCCGGCCGGACAGCAACTGGAACACCGTCTGCGCCGGCGGGGCGGGGATGGCCGCGCTGGCGTTTCACGAATTCGACGACCGGGCCGACGCCGTGCTCGAACGCGCCCAGGTTTCGATTGAGCCGTTCATGCGGTCGCTCGACGAAAACGACGGCGGCTGGACCGAGGGCGTCGGCTACTGGAACTACGGCATGCGGTACGCCTTCCTTTTCCTGTTGAGCTGGGAGGCGGCGACGGGGCGGGCCCATCCGCTCCTGGCCCTCGACGGGGTGAAGGCCACCGCGCGGTTCCCGCTGCACTTGGCGCCTCACGGCGAGGCGTGCAGTTTTGGCGACGTGAATCGGTGGCGACCGCTCGGGTTTCACTATCTGCTCGCCGAACGGCTGGAGGATGAGCGACTCGTCGACGAGTTGCTCGCCAATCCGCAGGCGACGGGACTGGCGTGGCCGAATGAGGCGGAGCGGTTGCTGTTTGTGCCACGCCGGCGCCGCGGCGAGCCGGCCCCGGGCGACCGCCCGTTCCTGAAACTCTACCGCCACATGGATTGGGCGGTGATGGCCGACCGCTGGCCGCGGCCGCGAATGTATCTGAGCATCCGCGGAGGGACGACCGAAGTCCCGCACGGCCATCGCGACCTGCTGAGCTTCCACTGCGTGGTCGGCGATGAACTGCTGCTCGCCAACGCGACCAACCGCGAATATCTCGACACCACCTTCAGTCCACGCCGCAACGACATCTGGGAGATCGGTCCGGGAGCGAAGAACACGCTGTTCATCAATGGCGTGGGCATCGACACCGGCTCCTCGGTCGAAACCTCAGCGGTGGACCGCCATGGCGTCCCGACGATTCGAATGACGGGCGCCGAGGCGCTGGGCAGCATGCGCGACGGCCCGGTCGCCGCCTTCGTCGGCCGGCTGTGGCTGCTGCTGTCCCAGGATGCCGCACTCGTGATCGATCGCGTGGAGATGCCCGCCTACGGCCGCGTCGAGTCCCGCCTGCACTCACCGGCATCGGTGGAACTCGGTCAAGCCCGCGCCGCGATCCAGGGCGATCGGCAACGTGCATTCCTCCGGTTTGCCTGCGACCAGCCCGCGGTGCTTCTGGATGCGGTTGATCCACTGACCACGCCCGCCGCCGATCGGATGACCATGATTCGGTGGTGCACGGAGCAACTGCATCACGCGGTGACGTCGGCCACACTGATTTCGAGTCGCGAGGATGCGGCGGTTGAGATCGCCGCCGGCGATGATGACCAATCGCTCGTCAACGTGGAAGCGGGCGGCGACCGGTGGACGATCGCGGTCGACGCGACGCTGGAGCGTTTGGAGGTGAATCCGGACCGTCGCTGAATCGGTGGTCCGGCTTGTCAAGCGTTCGACTCAACGGGCCGACTCTGCCGGCCGACCAGCCGGTCGGTCCACTCGTAAGCCAGCCACCGCATCAGGTCGACCATGCGGTAATGGCCCGGCACGACGATCTGCAGGCGGGGGCGGTCGACGGCCCGGACAATCGCCCGGGCCAGGCGCTGCGGCGGAATCGCCCGACGCTGATTCGCATCGCTGAAACTCGAATACGTCGGCCGGTCGAAGAACTCCGTCCGCACGATGCCGGGGATGACGCAGGAGAATCGCACCGGCGTATCGGCGTGCTCGGCGGCGAGCGTTTCGGTCAGCGACACCAGCGCCGCCTTCGCCGCCGCGTAGCCGCTGTGCCCCCACGGGCCCATCCTTGCCGAGATCGACGAGACGTTGAAGATGTGTCCGCGGCCCGCCTCGACCATTCCCGGCAGGATCGCCCGCGTCGCGTGCAGCGGCGGCCAGTAATTCACCTGCATCAGGCGGTGCAGCTCCGCAAGGTCGTGATCGAGAAACGTCGCGTAATGCCCGTAGCCCGCGGCGTTGACGAGCACGTTCGGCACCTCGTGTTCGTCCGTGATGCGACTGAAGGCGGCGTACACCGCGTCGGCATCGACGAGATCCAGTGGTGATGCGGTCGAAGGCGCCTTTTCGCTCAACCGACCGGCAAGGTCGCGCAGCCGGTCCTCGCGCGGATCCCGCTTGACGCCCCCGTCACCACCGCCAGCGGCCGGTGCGAATCGCTGTCGTTGTTTTCCGATGGCTCGGACATCGGATGAGCTATCGGCCCCGTGCCGTCTACTGTCAACGCCTGCCGTCCGCGGTATCCGGACCGCCGCAGAAGCTCCGGTCCGGCTTGCCTGTCGCACTGATGCGTAGCGGGGATTGTTCCCGAAGCGCGTGATCACGTCGCACCGCTTTCGGATGTCGGGTTTCGGACTTTGGGGTGTCCCGCCGTAT
>CAYFQS010000009.1:0-25847 GCA_964345245.1 uncultured Planctomycetaceae bacterium
TCTACGAGGCGAGGCGGAATCTCTGCCGCAAGCTGAACCTGCGCCGCATCCTGCTCGGCGGGCGTCTGTGGAACTACCACGAATACGCCGAGCAGTACACGCCGCATGAATACGCCGCCCGCGTGGCCGCCGGCGAGATCAGCGATCTCGTGCTCAGCTTTCAGCTTCGAGAGGGCTTCGAGCTGCGCGACGTGATGCCGAACTACGTCCTCGATCCGCTGAGCCACAACTACGCCTCGCTGCTGGAGTGGCTGAACCCGGATTACCGCCCGCCGGCGAAGCGGGCCCGGAAGGTGCGCGTCGCCTGCGTGCAGTACGGCATGCGGGGCATCGAGAGCTTCGACGACTTCGCCCGGCAGGTGACCTATTTCACCGACATCGCAGCCGACTACCGCTGCGATCTGGTCATGTTCCCGGAGCTGTTCACGCTGCAGTTGCTTTCGTGCATGGAGGCGATGACGCCGCAGGAAGGCATCCGTTCGCTGGCCGGGCACACCGACGACTTCCTCGAGCTCATGCGCGGGCTGGCCACATCGTACGGCCTGACGATCATCGCGGGCAGTCACCCGATTGTCGAAGGCGACGCGACGTTCAACATCTCGCCGATCTGCCTGCCCGACGGCCGGATCGCCCGCCAGCCGAAGCTGCACATCACCCCCAACGAGCGGAAGTGGTGGGGCATCACCGGAGGCGACGTGCTGCAGGTCGTTCACACGCCGAAGGTGACGATCGGCGTGCTGATCTGCTACGACATCGAGTTCCCCGAGGCCACGCGTCACCTCGCCGACGAGGGGGCCGACCTCATCTTCGTGCCGTACTGCACGGACACGCGGCCGGGTTACCTGCGGGTGCGCTACTGCGCCCAGGCGCGGGCGATTGAGAACCAGGTCTACGTCGCCCTTGCCGGCAACGTGGGGAACCTGCCGGCGGTGGAGAACATGGACATCAACTACAGCCAGGCGGCAGTGCTCACGCCGTCCGACTTTCCCTTCTCCCGCGATGCGGTGGCGTCGGAATCGGAGCTCAGCGAAGAGACGATCCTCATGTGCGATCTGGACCTGGACGTGCTGCACGACGCGCGGGGCGGGGGGACGGTGACCCCCCGACTGGATCGCCGGGCGGATCTGTTTGAACAGACGGCGCACGTGCCGCGGGAGCGGCCGCCGCAGGCGAAGCCGGGCGAAAAGCCGCTCGGCAAACAGCCGATCCGCACCGCGGATGAAGGCGCCGCGCCATAGACGCCGCGGCCGGGCTGGATCATCCAGCCGGGAGGCGATCATGCCTGAACACGCCAACGGACCGCCGGGACAGCGGCGTGCCGGATGGCTGCGATGGACGAGGAGCCGCCGCTCCAATAGGCCAACGCGATCGCCGTGATCTATCTCGGAGTGGTGCTGATCACCCGGTACCTGTTTCTGCGGGCGCGGGGTGCGTGGCGGATACGACTCACCGGCGAAGGCCGGCCGCTGGTCGATTCGTGGGGCGATCGGGCATAGACTTCATCGCGATGCGAGTGACGCACGCCCGGAGTTCCATGATGTCCGTTTCGATCGAAGAGATTCGCGAAGTGGTGGCCGGCCGGGCCCGGCTGTCGGTCGAGCAGGCGCTGTGGCTTTACCACCACGCCTCGCTGCACGATCTGGGCCGGTGGGCCACCGCGGTCGCCAACCGCATGCACGGTGACAAGGTCCGCACCTACGTCATCGACCGCAACATCAACTACACCAACGTCTGTTCCGCTCGGTGCACGTTCTGCGCCTTTCGCCGCGACGCAGATGATGCCGATGCGTACACGCTCGACCGCGATGCGCTTCACCGGCGTATCCGCGAACTGAGCGACATCGGCGGGACGCAGGTGCTGCTGCAGGGCGGGATGAATCCCGCCTTGCCCATCGAGTTCTACGAAGACATGCTCGCCGGCATCAAGGCCGAGTTCCCGCACATCCACGTGCACGGGTTCAGCCCGCCGGAGTTCGTGGAGTTCGTCGCGACGTTTGAGATGGCGGGCTATCCGGCGCCCGGTCCACGTCGCGCCGCCGGGATGGACCGCGATGTGTTCTCCGCGAAGCTCGAGGCGATCATGGGCCGTCTGCAGGCGGCGGGGCTCGACTCCGTGCCCGGCGGCGGGGCGGAGATTCTGCCCGAGCACGTGCGACGGCGGATCGGCTCGACCAAGGCAACCGGCGAGCAGTGGCTCGAAGTCATGAAGACCGCCCATCGCCTTGGCATGTTCACCAGCGGCACCATGATGTTCGGTCACATCGAGGGCATCGCGGATCGGCTGATGCACATGAAGATGTTCCGCGACGCCCAGGATGAGGCGATGCGCAGCAACTGGCCGGGACGATACGTGAGCTTCATCGCCTGGCCCTTCCAGCCGGAGCACACGCCGCTCGGCCGACTGCCGCGATTCGACCGCGAGTCGGGCGAGCGATTCCCCGGCGACGTGCTCGCGGAGAAAGTGCTGGCCGGCGATGTTGATCCGGAGGATAAGGCGGCGAGCGTCGCGGCGGTGCCCGATGCCGGCAAGGCCCTCCGCCTCACAGGGGCCGGCGAATACCTGCGCACTCAGGCCGTCGCTCGCCTTTTCATGGACAACTTCCATTCCATCGGCTCCTCGTGGGTCACCATGGGCCCGAAGATCGGCCAGATCGGCCTGACCTTCGGCGCCAACGACATGGGCAGCGTGATGATGGAGGAGAACGTGGTCTCCGCCGCGGGCACCACCTATCGACTCAACGCGGCGGAGATATGCCGGCTCATCCGCTGCGCCGGCTACACCCCCGCCCAGCGCGATAACGTCTATCGCTTCCTCACCGTTCACGAAGAGGCCGGCCCCGACCTCGAAGTCGACGACTGGTCCACCGTCCGCCCGACCGCGTCGGCCTTCGCCGAGTCCGAGGTCGAACTCACCACCGACCGGGAGTGATTCTCCGCGGTTGCCTGCCTTGTCGGCCCAGGTTCCGCCCGTTGCCCGCCACGCCGTTTCGAATGTCTGGTTTCGAGTTTTGCGCCCTATGGCCCGCCGCGCTGCTGCAATCGCTTGAACATCACGTCGCTGTCGAGCACCGGCTGGTACTGCGGGTAGCTGTCGGGAAACTTGTCGAAGATGAAGTGCGTTACGAGTTGCTTGACCTGCGCGAGCAGTTCCTCGGCTTCCCACGGCTTGGCGATGTAGCCGTCGATGTGGGCGTCGTTGATCGCTCGGATGGTGTCGTCGTGGGTGGCCAGACCGGTCAGCAGCAGTTTCCGCGTGTTCGTGAAGCGCTTCTGCCTGCTGATCGTCGTGAGGAACTCGACGCCGGACTCGCCGGGCATCACGTGGTCGGAAATGACCAGGGCCACGGGCTGCCCCGCGGCGTCGAAATCCTCGAGCACCTGCATCGCCTCGTCGGCCGACTCGGTATCGACCACGTCGAAGTACTTGCCGAGTGGTTCAAGGTCCTTCAGCAGGGCGGCGAGCACGTCGCGCTGGTCGTCCACGCAGAGAATGGCGGGTTTGGTCATGGTTACTGCTCCAGGGCGAGCGTCACCCGGAAGGTGGCGCCGCCGGTCGAATTCACGAGCTTGACCTGCCCGCCGTAGTCGGTCACCAGCCGCTGGACGATGCTCAGTCCGAGGCCGAGACCGAACGACAGACCGGTCTTCTTCGTGGTAAAGGCCGGGTCGAATATTTTACTGACGATCGACTCCGGCACGCCGGGGCCGTTGTCGGTGATCTCCACGCACGCCGTGCCGTCGGCTCGCCAGGAGCGGATGTCGATCCGCGGGGGCGGGGTGTCCTCATCCCGCGGACCGCGCATGGCGTCGCAGGCGTTCTTGATCAGATTCGTCCAGATCTGCACCAGTTCGCCTCGATTGGCGTTGATGCTCGGCAGGTCGGCGAGGTCCAGCTCGATCTCCACGTCCTGCGTCACGCCGCGAAGGATGCGCAGCGCGATGCGGATCGATTCGTTGATGTCGACCTGCTCGGTGCGGCGGGACTGGCCTCCCATGTTCCGCATCGAGGTGACCACGTGCTCGGCCTGGTCGGCGGCGACCTGCAGGTCGTTCAGCGTCGCCCCGAGTTCCCACAGCTTGTAGATGCGGCCGACGTTCTTCCGCAGGGGCTTCCACTCATCGAGCATGGCGTCGTCGAGCCCGGTCTGGGCGATCCGCCGGGCCTCGACAATGGACAGGTCGTAGCCCTTGCGCAGTTCATTCGCCCGAGGGCGGGCGACGCTGCTCGACGTGCCCCGGCCGTGCGCCAGTCCGTGCAGGAATACCCGCCGGCACACGTCGTTCGGTCCGTCGATTTCGTCGGCCACGTTCTCGCCGACCCAGCCGGCCCCACGGGCAATGACGGTCATGGCGTTGTTGAGTTCGTGGGCCACCCCGGCGGCAAGCTGGCCCAGCATGCTCGTGCGGTCGAGCTGGTTGAGCTTCTCCTGGATCTCCTGCTGCCGATACGCCATCTCATGAGCGAGATTCTGCCGGCGCGTCAGCTCCGAGACCACCACCGGCATGAGCTGGACTTCGAGCGGATCGTCCTCACCGGGCGGCGTCCAGTCGCGCTCGATGTAGGCGAGTTCGGTCGGGATCAGGGCGACAATGGTCATCGCCGACCGCTCCGACCCGCCGAGGAAGCTCTGCACGCCCACGAGGTCGCCGCGGGCGGCCCGCATCACCTCTTCCTGGCCTCGCTCGGTCTGCCGGTAGCCGACGAGGAAGCCGTTGCGGATGTGGTACAGCCGCTTCTGCTCGTCGCCTTCGTGAACGAGAACCTGATCGGAATCCAGGTCCACCACGCGATTCGGATCGGAGAACAGCCGTTCCGCGAGGTCCTGTCGGAGTTGTTTGATGTTCATGTTCATCAAATCGGCTCCAATCAGGTGAACTGGGCAAAGAACCCGATCGTTTTGAGCAGCAGCATCATGCCGGCCATGAGGATGAGCCCGGTCAGCCCGATCAGCAGGCCGGACTTGAACATGTGCGGCGTATGCACCCAGCCGGTGGCGTAGGCCATGGCGTTCGGCGGGGTGGAGATCGGCAGGACCATGGGCAGCGAGGCGGCGAGCGTGACCGCGAGCAGCAACACGACCGGCCCGCCGATGCTTTCCATCGGCACCGCCACCGCCATGGTGGCCATGACCGGCAGCAGCAGGTTGGCCGTGGCGGTGTTGCTCATGAACGCGGCCATCACGAAGCACAGCAGCGATGCCAGGCCCACCACGACCACCGCGGGGAAGGTCGCGAAGGGGATCGAATCGACCATCGCCCTGGCCAGCCCCGTGTCCTGCATCGCCATGCCGAGGGCGAAGCCGCCGGCCACGAGCCACAGGACATCCCAACCCATCTGCTTCAGGTCGTTGGAGTCGATCACCCCCGTCGCGGTAAACACCCCCACGGGAATCATCGCGATCACCGTGCTGCTCATGCCGTGGACCTTCGCGCCCAGCAGCCAGAGCAGGATGGTCAGCGACGCGGTGACGTAGACGATCCAGGCCCGACCGCTACGGAGCCAGCGGGCGTTGAAGTCGACTTCGATTTTCTTTGATCGCGGCCGGAACAGGACCAGCAGCAGCACCCACACGACGGCGAGCATGACGATCACGAATGGCACGGCGAAGAGCATCCACTGCCCGAAGCTGATCAGGGGCGTGGTGGATTCGGAGGCCGGGTCGAGCAGGTCCGGGCGCAGGTACTTGACCGCCACCGCGTTGGGCGGGGTGCCGATCGGCGTGCCGATCCCGCCCACGTTGGCGGCGAAGGGGATCGACAGGGCGAAGCTGATCCGGGCCGGGTCGTCCGGCTCGATCGACCGCAAGACGGGCATGAGCACGGCGAGCATCATCGCCGTGGTCGCGGTGTTGCTCATGAACATCGAGAACAGGGCGGTGGCGAGCATCATCCCGAGCATGACCCACTTCGGGTTGGTCCCGAAGGGCCGCAGAAGCACGCGGCCGAGGTTGAGATCGAGGCGGTACTTCGTCGCCGCGGCCCCGATGAAGAACCCACCGAGGAACAGCATGATCACCGGATCGGCGAAGTTGGCCATCACCGCCCGGTAGCTGAGGGCGTCGGCCTCGGGGCGAAACCATCGCAGCGACTGATCGGACATGAACAGCAGTTCCAGCACGACCACGAGGACGCTGGTGGCGAAGATGGGAATCGGCTCGAGAATCCAGAAAAACATCGCCAGCACAAACACGGCGATCGTGCGCTGGTGCATGGCCGTGAGGCCTTCGATCTGGAAGGCCTCGCGGGGCAGCACGAGTACGATCACAGCGGCGGCGATGCCGATCAGCAGTTTGACCAGGCGCTTGGTGTCCATGGGGGCTCCTGGGTCAGGGGGTGAGTGCGGTCACAGTCGGCAGGGCGGGGCGGCCACGAGACGCAGCCAGCGTTGACGCCGAGCCGGCGATTATAGCACGGTGAACCACAGAATCGACCCGGGAAAGGTTAATTGTGAATCATTATATCCATTTTCAGGCCGGAGGAGGGCGTTTGCCGGCGCAACATGCTTTGTGGGAACTGGTTACGTGGAACTTGGTCGGCCCCGCCTCGGGAGCCGGGTCACGCGGACTTGCGGCGGCGCGATCCCTTCTTGCCCGTCGCCGGCTTCTTCGAAGACGCCGGACCTCCCGCGGACGCCAGCAGTTCCTTCGCCTGTTTCCGCGTTGTCGCAGTGGCGCCGGAGCCGGTGAGCATCTCGGCGAGTTCGTCCACCCGCCGGTCGCCCCCGAGCGGCTCCACCTGCGTGCGCGTCTCGCCCGATTCGACCTGCTTCACGATCTTCAGGTGATGGTCCGCATGCGCGGCGATCTGCGGCAGGTGCGTGATGCACAGCACCTGATGGTGGGCGGCAAGGTCGCGGAGCTTCGAGCCGAGTACGCTGCCCATCCGCCCGCCGACGTTGGCGTCGATCTCGTCGAAGACGAGTACGCTGATCCGGTCGGACGAAGCGAGGATTGTCTTCAGGGCGAGCATGATCCGCGACAGCTCACCGCCGCTGGCGACCTTCCGCAAGGGGCGGGCCGGCTGGCCGGGGTTGGCCTGCACGAGCATCTCGACGTTGTCGAACCCGGTCGGCGAGTCCTCGCCCTCCGCCGGGCGGTCGAAGGCGACCTCGAACTTCGCCTCGGCCATGCCGAGCTCGGCGAGCTGCGCCTCGACGAGCGGCTCGAGGTCCCCCGCCGCGGCCTTCCGCTTCTCTGACAGTTCCTCGCCGATCTTCTGCCGCTGCTCGATGAGCGGAGCGATCTGTTGTTCGATGGTCTGCAGGTCTTCGCGATCGTGGCGGAGCCGTTCGATCTCCTGCTCGATCTGCCCGCGGTACGCGATCACGTCCTCGACGCTGCCGCCGCCCAGCCGGCCCGACGAGCCGTACTTCTGGACCAGCCGGTTGAGCGTGTTCAGCCGCTGCTCGACCTCTTCGAGCTCGCCGGGGTCGAGATCAAGACGATCGACGTATCGGCCGAGCGAAAACGCCGCGTCCTGCACGATCGCGGTCGCATTGGCGAGCTCCTCCACGGTGGGTTTGAGGTCCTCGTCGAGGTCGCTGAGATCCTTGAGGATGGCGACGATGCGCTGCAGCCGCTCGGCGGCGGCCCCGTCCGATTCGTAAAGCGCCGCGTAGGCCGCGCCCGCATCCCGCTTGATCTTCTGGAGGTTCGAGAGCAGTCGATGGCGGGCCTCGAGTTCGCCGTATTCTTCGGCAGTGGGGGCGGCGTCGTCAATCTCGCCGGCCTGGAACTCGTAGAGCTCGAGTTGCTGCTGGCGCAGCGTGCGGGATGCCTCGAGTTCGCGCTTTCGCTCGTGCAGGTCACGCAATTGCTCGTGGAGTTCGGCGAACCGCTGCCGCAGCGCTTCGGTCTCCGCGAAGCGGTCGAGCATGAGCAGTTGATTGGCGGGCTTGAGCAGATACTGGTGATCGTGCTGGCCGTGAACGTCGACGAGCAATTCGCCGATCTCGCGGAGCATGGCCGCGGTGGCCGGCCGGCCGTTGATGCTCACCGACGTGCGGCCGGAGGCGAAGAGCTTGCGGGTGATCAGCACCTGCTCGGTCTCGGCCTCGACGTCGAGTTCCACGTCGGCGAGTTCGGCTACCCGGCGGACCACGTCGCCGCGGGTCAGTTCGAACACGCCGCTCACCCGGCCTTCCTCCGCCCCCTGGCGCAGCAGGTCGGTGGCGCTGCGGAGTCCGAGCATCAGCTCGAAGGCCCCGATCACCAGCGACTTGCCCGCCCCCGTCTGGCCGGTGAAGCAATTGAGCCCGCCGCGCAGGTCGACCGTGGCGTCTTCGATTACCGCGAGGTTCGAGATGTGCAGTTCTCTCAGCATCCGTGCTGACGCAGTTTCTCGAGTCTGAACTCTAGAATTCTACCGGCCCGGGCGGTGCCAGCGGACCTTCTCACGAATGTAAGTATAACCGGTCAGCGCGTCGCCTGTGGCGTCGAGGTAGGCGTCGATCTTCGCCGGCTCGTCGATCATCTGCACCACCGCGGGCAGTTGGTCCATCAGACTCATCAGGTGCTGGTGGTGCAGGCGATGGTGCCGGCCGAAACCGGCGAGCCCTTTGCTCACCGTCGCCCCGCCGAGCTCGCGTTCGAGGGCGAGTTGCACCAGCCATTCGAACAGCGGCTGATCGCCCATCGGGCCACTGCTCCGGCGGTCCCGCCGACCGCGATGGACAGAATAATCCAGAGTCGCTGCATGCGGGTCACTCTACGGGGAGGCCAACAGAGGGGCAAGAATTTTCCGGGGCCGTTCCATGCGGCGCGTCCCCGCTTCAGCGGGGCGCGGCGTCGGCCGCCGCTCTCCCGCACTCGCTGAAGCGAGGCGGGCGGATACGGGTGCGCCTCTTGCTAACCCGCGCGACCGTCCGTAAATTGGCGGGTTCTCACATTGGTCCGCAAACTCAGGCATTCTGGAGCACCGCGATGGCGAAGAACAACTGCAACGTCGCTCTCATCGGCACCAAGTTCATGGGCCGGGCCCATTCCAACGCGTATATGAAGGTCGGCAAGTTCTTCGACCTGCCCGTCCAGCCGGTCATGCACACCGTGTGCGGCCGTGACGCGAAGCACACGCCCGCCTTTGCCGAGAAGTGGGGCTGGCAGAACGACTCGCTCGACTACGAGGAGATGGTTCAGAATGATGAGATTGACCTGGTCGACGTGACCTCGCCGAACAACATGCACGCCCCGATGTCGATCGCCGCGCTGGAAGCGGGCAAGCACGTGGCGTGCGAGAAGCCGCTGAGCTACAAGCTCGACGTCGCCCGGGAAATGAAGGAGGCCGCCTCCAAGGCCAAGCGGAAGAAGCAGCAGACCTTCGTGTGGTTCAGCTACCGCGGCTGCCCGGCGATCGGTGTCGCCCGGCAGCTCGTGAAGGAAGGCAGGATCGGTCGCGTCTTCCACATCCGCGCCAACTACCTCCAGGGCTTTGCCGGCCCCGATACCCCGCTCGTCTGGCGCTTCCGCGGCGACGTGGCCGGCTCCGGCGCCCACGGCGACCTCGGGGCCCATTCCATTGACATCGCCCGCTTCATCACCGGTGACGAGGTCCGGGAAATCTGCGGGTCGATCGAGGAGACCTTCATCAAGGAGCGGCTCATTCCCGAAGCCGAGGGCGGCAACATCAAGGGGGTCAAGGGCGGTGGCGGCAAGCGGAAGAAGGGCAAGGTGACCGTCGACGACACGGTCATGTTCCTCTGCCGCATGAACAGCGGGGCGGTGGCGAGCTTCGAGGCCACGCGTTTCGCCATCGGCAACCAGAACGCCAACCGTATCGAGATCAACGGCGAGAAGGGCTCAATCCGCTGGGATTTCGAAGACATGAACGTCCTCTGGTACTATAACGCGGAGGACGATCCCGAGCGGGCCGGCTGGCAGCGGATCATGTGCACCGAAGCCGAGAACCATCCTTTTGCTCACGCCTGGTGGCCGGACGCTCACGTGCTGGGCTATGAACATGGGTTCGTCAATCTCTCGTCGAGCATGTTCAACGCGCTCGGCGGGAAGAAGCCGGAAGTGCCGATGCCGGACTTCGCCGACGCTTACGAGACGCAGCGGGTGCTCGAAGCGGCGGTGCGCAGCGCCCGCGAGCGGTCGTGGGTGAAGATAAGCGAAGTGAAGTAGCCGCCGAAAACCGGCCGAATCGATCGGCCGACCGGGCTGGCATCGGATTTTTCAGTTACCCTCCGCCGTCTGACGATGAGACAGGTGTGGAAGCGACGCGCAGACAGTTTCTGATCGGGACTTGTGGCTTCGTACTCGCCGGCTGCGCCGAAGGCGTGCGGCAGTCGACGCTGCCGGGTATGAGTTGGCCCGATGTGGCCGGTCGGCCTCGCGCCGGGCGTGAGTTGCCTGCCGCGACGGATATCACCGCCTCCGCTTCCGCCGGCACGCTGCTGCCTCGTAGCGCCTGGACCAACACCGGCCCGGTGTCGAGCCGGGTCAATCCGATGAACGGGATTCGGCGAATCACGGTCCACCACGAGGGCATGCCGTACCCCATCGAGTTCTCCGATGTGCCTCGCACCCGGTCGGAACTCGAAAAGGTCCGCCGCAGCCACGTCGACGCCCGCGGTTGGGGCGACATCGGTTACCACTACGTCATCGACCGGGCCGGCCGCATCTGGGAAGCCCGTTCCCCCCGCTACCAGGGCGCCCATGTCCGCGATTTCAACGAGCACAACATCGGCGTGCTCGTGCTGGGCAACTTTGATCTTCAAGAACCCTCCGCGATTCAGCTCTCCGTGCTTGAACGGTTCGTGGGCGACCTGCGGCGGCGGCACGGCGTGTCCCAGAACGAGATCTGGACTCACCAGGAATGCCCCCACGCCGCGACCGCCTGCCCCGGCAAATCGCTCCAGGCCGATATGGTCCGACTTCGTAACCGCCGGGCCTTCGCCTGAAACATCCAATCGCTGTGACAGAAACGGCCGGTCCGCGGCGTATCAATCCTCCGGGGGATGATTGCGGACCAGCTTGTTGAACCCGTCGATGAGTTGCCGGGTCACCGGGCCCGGACCGCCGTCGCCGATGATCCGCTCATCGACCTTGGTCACGGGAATGACCTCGGCCGCGGTGCCGGTGAGGAACATCTCCTGGGCGGCGTAGATGTCGTGCCGGGTCAGGTCGGCCTCGCGGGTTTCGATCCCCGCCGCCTTGGCCAGCTCCACCACGATGTTCCGGGTCACCCCTTCGAGGATCCCCGCGTGCAGCGGGGGCGTGACCAGCACGTACCGGTCGCCGCTCTCCCGGCGGACGATGAACACGTTGTCGCCGGTGCACTCGGCCACGAAGCCCTCGTGGTTGAGCATGAGTGCTTCGAGCACGCCGGCGTTGATCGCTTCGATCTTGGCCAAAATGTTGTTCAGGTAGTTCAGCGACTTCACCCGCGGGCTGAGGGCGCCGGGGTGATTGCGGATCGTCGAGGCGGTGACGATCGCCATGCCGTTGTCGTACAGCTCCTGGGGATAGAGCTTGATCGAGTCGGCGATAATGAAAGTCGATGCATGATCGCAGACGAAGGGATTGAGTCCGAGCGTCCCCACGCCGCGAGTCACGCACAGGCGGATGTAGCCGTCAATTACTTGATTGGCCGCCAGGGTCTCGCGGATCGCCTGCTCGAGCTGGTCGATGGTGTAAGGAATGTCGAGGCAGATGACCTTCGCGCCCTCGAACAGGCGGCGAAGATGAGACCGCATCTTGAGCACGTGCCCGCCGTAGGCGCGGATGCCCTCGAACACGCCGTCGCCGTAGAGCAGGCCGTGATCGTACACGCTGACGTTCGCCTCTTCGGCCGGGACGAGTCGGCCGTTGAACCAGACGCTTTTGGCAGGCACCGTGGGCTCCAGTCATGAATCAACGAAGCGGCCATTCTATCGAGCCGGGCGCTGCTGCCAACGGCCCGCCGTCCGGCGGTCGCGCCGGTCGGTCACGGCTGAGCCCTGGGCTCGGATCGATGGCATGATCAGGCGAGGGCCTGCCTGGCCCGGTCGACCAGGGCGTCGAACCCCGGCGGGTCGGCGATGGCGATCTCGCTGAGCATCTTGCGGTTTAACGTGATGTCGGCCGCCTTCAGCCCCGCGATGAGCTGGCTGTAGCGGATATCGCGGCTCATGCACGCAGCGCTGATGCGGGTGATCCACAGGCGTCGGAAATCCCGCTTGCGGTTTCGCCGATCCCGGTAGGCGAACTGCCCGCTGCGCAGCAACTGCTCCTGCATGCGGCGCCACTGACGCCGGCGCGCGCCCCGGTAACCCTTCGCCTGCTTGAACTTGCGTACTTTTGACTGACGCCGGGCGGCGCCTTTTCTTGCTCGGGGCATGGTCGGCTCCTCAACGCGGGAACGGGAGCCCGCTCACGCGGGCATTTCCGGACCCGGCCCGCAGTTTCATCTCGATCAGCTCAGTCCGTGCCGCGGCCCTGAAGCGGCTGGTGCAGCATCTTCACCGCACGCCTCGCCTCGGGGGGCGACAGGTACATCGGCTGACGCAACTCCCGCGTCTTCTTCCCGCGGAGATTGCTGTTCAGGTGCGTCGCGCCGCTGCGCTTGTGCTTCACCTTCCCGCTGGAGGTGATCTTGATCCGCTTCAGCAGGCCCTTGTGTGACTTCAGTTTCGGCATCGCCTGTAATCCTTCCGGCTTGCGTCGGGCAAGCCGCTTACTCTAGCCCATCGCAGCGCGAATGCAAGCCCGTCGCGAGGCCGCTTACTCGCTCGCCGCCACCGGCGCGCCCACCGCGTAGCGATAGAAACACTTGACCTGCGCGCCCTTGGGCAGGGCCTCGCCCACGGTCTGCTTGCCTTCGGGGTCCTTCACATAGTTCTGCCCGAGCAGCGTGTGCTCGTCGACCCACTTGCGGTACTTGCCGGTGGCGATCTTCTCGGCGATCTCCTCGGGCTTGCCCGACTGGATCGCCTCTTCCTTCGCCTCCGACATCGCCTTTTCCTTGAGCCCTTCATCGAGACCAGCTTCATCGACCGCCAGCGGCGTGGGCACGTGGGCCACCACGTGCTGGCACAGGCCGGTCAGCGTCTCCCCGTCCACCTCGGCGCCCTCGACCTTCACCACGCCGGCCAGCTTGTTGTTGTGGTGGACGTAGCTGCCGAGCGATCCGCCGGAGAGCTTCATCCCGCGGGCGTAGCTGATGTTCTCCTGGATCTTGATCCGCAGATCGTCGATGAGCGAGTTGATCTCATCGTTGGCGGCGATTTCGCCGTCGGGCTGCTTCAGAGCGATCTCGGCGGCCTTCTCGCCGGCGGCCTGGAAGTCTTCGTTCCTCGCCACGAAGTCCGTCTCGCAGTCCAGCTCGACCATCGCGAGGGACGAATCGTCGCCGGCCACCGCGATCACGCCTTCGCCCGCCGCCCGGTCGGTCCGCTCGTCCATCTTGCCCTTCAGCTCCTTGCGCAGCAATTCGACGGCGGCGTCCATGTCGCCGTCCGTCTCCTGCAGGGCCTTTTTGCAGTCCATCATGCCCAGCCCGGTGCGCTGCCGGAGGGTCATCACGTCTTTGGCGCTGATCGCCATGGTCGAATCTCCTGCTCGTGGTCAGTCGGTGGTTGCGTCCAATCGTCGCGAGCGTCGCTCGCCGGTTACTCGGACTTCTCGGTGGTGTCGACCGGGCGCTCGGCGGGCCCGGGTTCGGATGATCGCGGCGCGGTCGCCGCGGAGTCGGTGGGCTCCAACCCGCCGGCCGAGGCTTCTTCGGATTCCTCGGTCGGTTCGTCCGGCTTGGGCTTGACTTCTTCTTCCGGGGCCTTGGCTTCGCCTTCGCCGCCGCCTTCGTCTTCGGTCTTCGCCGGGCCGGCGTCTTCCATGCGCTCCATGAGCTGCTCGGCACTGACCGCGGGGCCTTCGGCCGACGGGGCGGGGGCTGAACGACGGGCGGCGGCTTCTTCGGCCTCTTCCGCGGCCCGCTCGGTCTCCTGGGCGAGCTGCGCCGTGGCGTCGTCCGCCCGGTACGTCGCGCGGGTGCTGCGGCGGCGGGGCCGGCCTTCGTCCTCCTCTTCCCCAGCCGCCTTGGCCGCCTGCGCCGCGGTGCCCTTGCCTTCGGTCACCGCCTCCGTGAGCTGCTTGATGATCAGCTCGATCGCCCGCATCGCGTCGTCGTTGCCCGGGATCGGGATGTCGACCACGTCCGGGTCGCTGTCGGAGTCGATCAAGGCGACCGTGGGCACGCCGAGCTTCCTCGCCTCGGCGATGGCGTTGTGCTCACGCCGCACGTCCACGATCACGATCGCGCCGGGCAGCTTGTCCATGTTGCGGATGCCGGAGAGATTGCGGTGAATCTTCCGCTGCTCGCGATTGAGTTGGGCGCCCATCTTCTTCGAATAGTTGGCGATCTCGCCGGATTCCTCGAGCTGCTCGAGTTCTTCCAGCCGCTTCAGCCGGGCGCGAATGGTCCGGAAATTGGTCAGCGTCCCGCCGAGCCAGCGCTCCGTGACGTACGGCATGCCGCATGCATTGCAGTTCTCTTCGATCACCGACCGGGCCTGGCGCTTCGTGCCCACGAACAGCACGTCCTTGCCGTCGGACACAGTGCGGGTGATGAACTTCCGCGAAAGCAGCAGCCCTTTGACGGTCTCGCGGACGTCGATGATGTGGATGCCGTTCTTCTTGCCGTAGATGTAGGCGCCCATCTTCGGGCACCAGTTGGCGGCCCGGTGACCGAAGTGAACACCGGCTTCGACGAGGTCTTTGACGAGGGACGGAGAAACCATAACGGGTAGCTCCCGCAGCGGCACCGGCGATTGATCGGGCCAGTCGATCGCACGCACCAGGGCGCTTGGGTCAGGGACAAAATCGCTCACGACCTGTCATGGATCGCGAGCTGGGTGAAATCGGCCGCCCGCGAACTCCGCAACAGCGACCGCCGATCCTGGCCAGATCGGCAAAGACCCGCCATTGTAAGGCCTCGGGCGGAGATTGCAACGGCCGCGATACGGCGATTCGGCGATCGGGCAGGGCGAACGCATGAGCCCGATCCGAGCCGCGCCCGTCAGGAAGCGATCTGCCGACCGGCGCGGCGCCGTTGCCTCATCAAGAACTCTGACCGCTTCCCGACGGTCGCGGCTCCGTTGGACCGTTTCCATGCGATTGCCCGACCGGTGGATCGCTCGCGTTGTAACTCGGCGGGGAAGCGGGTTATTCTGTCCGCCCCATGGGAAAGGGCATTGTCACCATTGACGGACCGGCCGGGGCGGGCAAATCCACCGTGGCCCGCCGGCTGGCCCGCGAACTCGGGTTCGACTTCCTCGATACCGGGGCGATGTACCGCGCCGTGGCGGCGATGGCCGTCGACCAGGGCGTCGACACCGCCGATTACGACGCCACCGCCGATCTGGCCGAGACACTGCACCTGCGATTCGACTGGAAGAGCGATCCACCGCGGCTCGTGGTAGATGCCCGCGACATGACCCCGCGCCTGCGTGATGCCGACACCACCGAGGCGGTAAGCGACGTGGCGTCGAACAGCCGCGTGCGGCAGATGCTCGTGCGGGCCCAGCGGTGGATCGGGGCCGAGCATCCCGCCCTCGTCACCGAAGGCCGCGATCAGGGCTCGGTCGTCTTCCCCGATGCCGCGGTGAAGTTCTTTCTCGACGCGAGCCCGGAAGAGCGGGCCCGGCGCCGGGCCGAACAGCTTCGTGAGTCGGGCAAGGAAAAGGTCGATGAGCAGGAGATTCTGCGGCAGATCCTCTACCGCGACGAGCGCGACCGCTCACGCAGCGACGGTCCGCTGATCTGCCCGACTCACGCGAAGATGGTCGATAGTTCCGACATGAGCATCGATGAGGTGGTGCAGACGATGTACGACCACGTCCGCAGGGTGCTGGATGCCGGGCGCGGCGAGGACGTGGAGGCCGCGTTGTGAGCGGGCTGGTCCAACGGTGGCGGCGGCGGAATCCGGGCGCATCCATGGTGCACATTCTGTGGTGGGAGTTGTGCCGGACCCTGGTCTGGCTGCCCATGACGCTGCTGTATCGCCACCGCGCGGTTCGTCCGCTGCGCGTACCCGCCGAAGGGCCGTTGCTGCTGATCTGCAATCACCAGTCGTTCATCGATCTCGTGGCGATCGGGGTAGGTCTGCCGCATCGGCACTTCTGGTCCATGGCGAGGCGGACGCTGTTCGAGCTGCCGCTGCTTCGTCGGCTGATCGTGTCGCTCAACGCCTTCCGCGTCGAACAGGACAAAAGCGACATCGCCGCGATGCGCCGCGCGGTGGAACTGCTCAAGGAAGGCCGGCTCGTGCTCGTGTTCCCCGAAGGCGCCCGCACCTGGGACGGACAGATCGTGCCGTTCTCGCGCGGGATGATGCTGTTGATCAAGCGGGCGAAGCCGACCGTCGTGCCGGCGGCGGTGGCGGGACCGTTCGACATCTGGCCGCGCTTTCGCCGGTGGCCTCGCGCCACCGGGCGGACCTGCTGCGTCTATGGCGAGCCGATCTCCTCCGACGTGCTGCTCGAGAGGAAGCCGGACGATGCGCTCGATCATCTGCGGCAGCGGGTCGAATCGCTGCATGCCGAAGCGTGTGAAGTGGTCGGAGACGAAGGTCGCGCATAGACTTGTCCGACCCCGGCACTCGAGCCGGCGGTCTTCACCGAACCCCGCATGGAGCAGGCATGACCGATCAACCGAAGTACTACGACAAACGGGCCGACTTCTGGCAGCGCCATTTCCAGCAGGCCGCGGGCTACGACGATTACCTCCGCGATTCCGACAAGGAGAAGGCCGACCGGTGGCGCGAGCTGGCCGGGCAGGTGCCCGCCCTGTCCGATTCACAGAAGGACCGCGTCAGCGGGTATGGGCGGAAGATGAACGTGCTCATGTACACCGGCGTGTGGTGCGGGGACTGCGTCCGCCAGGGTCCGATGCTCAAGCAGATCGCCGACGCCGGTGGGGCCGACGTCGAACTGCGCTGCATCGACCGCGATGCGAGTGATGAACTGAAAGATGAACTGCGGATTCTCGGCGCCATGCGGGTGCCGATCGTCGTGTTTCTCACGGAAGATTTCTGGGAGATCGGTCGTTTCGGCGACCGCCTGCTCACGGTGTATCGCCGCAAGGCCGAACGCGAAGTCGGCGCCGCGTGTGCCACGGGCATCGCGCCGCCCGACGACGAATTCGCCGCCGAGCAGGGCGAGTGGGTCGACGTCTTCGAACGCATGCTGCTCATGGCCCGTCTGTCGCCGGCGCTCCGCGAACGCCACGGCGACTGACCCTGCAAAGCCGCGATCGTCGATCGCGCGGCGGGCGTCGGCGGCGATCGCCTGCGCAGCCAACGGTTGCGGCCTGGTAGGGGCGGGATGAAATTACGCACTGCCGACGGTAAGGGGCACCGGCTGCGGGGCGGGCTGATGGGTCGGTTCCACCGCGATTTCGAGCGGGCGCTTCAGGCCCGCCGGAGTCATGCCGTCTTCGTCGACCACCCGCTGGATCGCCATGATCCCTTCCATGAGCGTCTCGGGCCGGGGCGGACAGCCGGGCACGTACACGTCGACGGGCAGGAACTGGTCCACACCCTGGACCACGGCGTAAGTGTCAAACACGCCGCCGGTCGAAGCGCAGGCCCCCATCGAGATCACCCACTTCGGCTCGGTCATCTGCTCGTAAATCCGCTGGAGCACGGGCATCATCTTCACCGCGACCCGGCCGGCCACGATCAGCAGATCGCTCTGCCGGGGCGAGAATCGCATCACCTCAGCCCCGAAACGGGACAGGTCGTACCGACTGGCCGCGGTGGCCATGAGTTCGATCCCGCAGCAGGCGGTCGCGAACGGCATCGGCCACAACGATGACCGGCGGGACCAGTTGATCACCTTTCGCAACTGCGTGGTCAGATATCCGTCGGCACTGATCTCCATACCCATGACAGACTCCTTGGGCCGCGTGCTGGCTCTCGAATCGCCGTTGTCTCGACCGATTATAGCGCCGCGGGCGTTCAAGTACAGTCTCAGCTCAGCCATGCAGGGCTGGCGCGTCCGGTGAACCGTATGGGATCGGGCCCGTAAAAATTGACGGTTTTGGAAGAAAAGCATTGACGAGGCAATTGAGACTCAGTAGCATGACAGACCGAGTGATCGGAATTAGTTGCTCGGGGAATACGGAACACGCCCCTATGGTCACCACGCTCGATGCAATCGAACACGGCAGACGATGCGAGATCCTGAGCATTGCCGGCGAGCCCGACTGCGAGCGCTGTTTGCGTCGGGTGGGGCTGCGCGAGGGAGCGACAGTCGAGGTGCTCTCCGGTCAAGATCCAATCATGGTGCGTTGTGAGGGCTGCTGTGTCGCCCTGCGTCGTTGCATGTTACGCGGCGTGGCGGTGTGGCCGTGCGCCGCGTAAGCCGGTCTGCCTGACACGTCCGAAGCTCCATGTCTTGCCTGCGGTGAAGCCCGCTTGCTTGCGGCAGGTTGTTGTCTTACAGCAGGTTAAAGATCAGATGTCCAATGATCGGCGGCTTTTCGTGAAAATTCGACAATTTGTGCCGGTTTTCTGTTGCAGTGGCCGCTGCGGCCCTGTAAACTGTCCATTTACGGAGCAAATGCGACTGATTCTCAATATCAGCGGATTCGGCGCGCGCTCCGCTGGACTCACAGGCCCGTCGGTCTCGCCGTGTCGCGACGGCCGCGCGGCACGAGCTTCACGCACACACCGGAGCATCGCCTTGGCTGGCTCGCCACGAATCGGATTAACATTTGCCGCAATGCTGATCGCCGCAGGGCTCGCGAGCCAACTCCACGCCGCCGAGCATGACTCAACCGCGGCGGACGCAGCCGGCGAGGACCCGTTGCTCGACACGGACCGCACCGCCGTGGAGCCGGTGAGCATTGAGGGATGGGAAGCGCTCAAGCGGGAGCTGGCCGAGACGCGGGGCTTCGAGTTCGAACTCGGCTACACCATGCACTGGCAATACGCCTCCGACGTGGTCGATGAGTCGGACAGTCTGCTTGCCGGAAGCTTCGATTTCGCCGGCAACTGGTCCCTCGGCTTGGGCATGGTCGGCTGGCTCCTCGAGGGCGGGCAGATCATCAGCCACAACGAGGACGAGTCGCTGTCCGACAACGTCGGCGCCCTGCAGGGCATCAACGACGACCTCGACAATGAAGACGTCGCTCTCACCGAACTGTGGTGGGCGCAGCGATTTTTGGGCGAGCAGCTGACCGTGACCATCGGCAAGCTCGACCAGACCGTCTACCACGACGCCAACGCGGTGGCCAACGACGAAACCACGCAGTTCATCTCCACGCCGCTGGTCAACAACCTTGCGATTCCTTTCCCCGACAACGGGTTGGGCATCAACGTGCGGTGGGACTTCGCTGACAACCTGTACGGTGCCGCCGGTTTCGCCGACGGAGAAGGTGACGCCAACAGTCATGGCTTCGACAAGCTCGACGCCGACACAACCTTTGTCATGGTCGAAACCGGCGTGCGGGTGAAGCCCGGTGGTCGCGAGGGGAACTACCGGCTGATGGGCTGGCGGTCGGAGGTCGACGACGAAGACGGCCTGGGCATCGCCTTGAGCGCCGACCAGCGAATCAGCGAACATCTGGTGCTCTTCGGGCGCTACGGTACTGCCGATGACGAGGTGTCCGATTTCGAGCACGCCGTCAGCGGCGGCATCGGCCTGCAGGAGCCATTCGGCCGGGAAAGCGACCTGGTCGCGCTCGGCGCGGCATGGGCCGACGGCGGCGATGCGGGCGACGAAACTCTGATCGAGGCGTTTTACCGGATCGGCGTCATCAAGCAGTTAGCCGTCACCCCGCATCTGCAGGTCGTGGTCGATCCGCCGGGTCAGCCCGATGACGATGCGGTGGCTGTCGCCGGGGTCCGGCTGCAGTTGACGTTCTGAATTCAGACAAAGGTCACTCGGAAACCCAACGTCATGCCCGATACCATGGACACCGACCGAACGACGAAGCAAGCAACCGGCCGCCAACGCGGGAGTGGTGCATTGACCAGAACACTTGACAAGCTGACCCCGGGTGATCGCGGGGCCATCGAGCGGATTGATGGCTCACAGTCGGTCACCCAGCGGCTGATGGCGATGGGGCTGCTGCCGGGGGCCGCGATCAACGTGCGTCGACGCGCCCCGCTCGGCGACCCGATCACCATCGAGATCAACGGCTACGAATTGAGCGTTCGAAAGAGCGAAGCTGCATGCATCGCGATCAGCGATCCAGGCGGGGGCGGAGTCTGAACTGATGAGTCAAGCCGCGACCGAACATCCCGTTCACCCCGATCTGACCGGCGCCGCGCCCCAGGTCGCCCTGGTCGGCAACCCCAACACCGGCAAGAGCACGCTGTTCAATCGACTGACCGGTATTCGGCAGCGAGTGGGCAACTACCCCGGCGTGACGGTCGAGAAGCGCGTGGGCGCCATGCGTCTCGAAGACGAGACGATGAACGTGCTCGACTTGCCCGGGACCTACAGTCTTTCCGCGGCCTCGGCCGATGAGCGGGTGGTCATCGACGTGCTGGCCGGTCGGCTGCAAGGCACCGCCCCGCCCGACGTGGTGGTGTGCGTGGTCGACAGCACGAATCTGATGCGGAACCTGTTTCTCGCCTCGCAGATCGGTGAGACCGGCGTGCCGGTCGTGCTCGCGTTGAACATGTGGGACGCCGCCGAGGCCCAGGGCATGGAAATCGACCCGGACCTTCTGGCCGAACGATTCAACGTGCCCGTGGTGCCGACCGTCGCCTCGCGCGGGCAGGGAATCGACGCACTGAACGAAGCGATCGCCCGGGCCCTGCTCGAGCGGCCGAAGATGAGTACGCCCGACTGGCCCGACTCGGTCGAGCGGGCGATCGATCAACTGGATCGCGACGTCGAAGCCGACACCGGCGCGACACTGTCCCGGGCGGAACTGCTGCGCCTGTTGTTCGACGTCGACTCATCGATTCCCGATCGGATCGAATGGCCGGCCGGGCAGCGGCGGGAGAAGCTCGACGCAGCCCGGCAGATCCTGCACGAAGACGGTCACAACCCGGTCGCGGCCGAGGCGGTGATCCGCTACGGCCACCTCGGTGAGTGCCTGCGGGGCGTGATCACGCAGCCCGCCGAACGAAAGGTCACCCGCAGCGAATCGGTCGACAAGATACTGACCCATCGCGTCTGGGGACTGGTCACGTTCGTGGCGGTCATGTTCGTCGTGTTCTGGTCGATCTACGCCCTGGCCGATCCGATCATGGGCATGATCGAGGATGCGTTCGGCGTTCTGGGTAATCTGGTGGCCCCCGCCTTGGCGTCGATGCCGATGCTGCAGAGTCTGGTCGTCGACGGCCTGATCGCCGGCGTCGGGGCCGTGGTCGTCTTCCTGCCGCAGATACTGATCCTGTTCTTCTTCATCGGGCTGCTCGAAGACACCGGCTACATGGCCCGGGCGGCGTTCCTGATGGACAAGCTCTTCTCCTGGTGCGGGCTCAGCGGCAAGAGCTTCGTGCCCATGCTCAGCAGCTTCGCCTGCGCCATCCCGGGCATCATGGCCACCCGCACCATCGAAGATCGCAAGGCCCGGCTGACCACGATCCTCGTGGCGCCCTTGATGAGCTGCTCGGCCCGGTTGCCGGTGTATGTGCTGCTCATTGCGGCCTTCGTTCAGCCGACCTATGGCTCGACCTGGGCCGCGGTGGTGCTGTTCCTCATGCACTTTGTCGGACTCGCTGTGGCCCTGCCCGTGGCCCTGGTCCTCCAGCGGTTCATTCTGCGAGGCAGGTCGCAGACCTTCGTGCTGGAGATGCCTCCGTACCGCGTGCCGCAACTGCGCGACGTGCTCTGGCGGATGTGGGAACGCGGCCGGGAGTTTCTGATTCGAGCCGGTACCGTCATCTTCGCCATGACCGTGGTCATCTGGGTCCTGACGTATTTCCCCCGGCCCGAGGCGGTGGAGCAATCGCTTGTCCGCGAAGTCGCGGCGGAGCAGAACGTCGAGTCCGCCGCCGCCGCGTCTGTCCTCAGCGAGTCGCCCGAACTCCAGCAGCAACTGGAAGGACGGTACCTCGAGCAGAGCTATCTCGCCCGATTCGGAAAGACGGTCCAGCCCGTATTCGCCCCGGCAGGCTTTGACTGGAAGATCACCGTCAGCGTAATCGCCTCGTTCCCCGCGAGAGAGGTGATCATCTCGACCCTGGGCATCATCTACAACCTTGGGGGCGATGTGGACGAGGAGACTCCCTCGCTCAAGGCGACCATGCGGGCGGCCACGTGGGACGACGGCGCCCCGGTGTTTACCGTGTCCGTGGCGCTGGCGATCATGGTGTTCTTCGCCCTGTGCATGCAGTGTGGGTCGACCCTGGCCGTGATCGCCCGTGAGGCGTCGTGGGGCTGGGCGACGTTCAGCTTTGTCTACATGACCGCCCTCGCCTGGATCGGGGCGGTGGTGGTGTACCAGGCGGGTTCCGCGGTGTTCAGCTAGTCGGCGGGTGCCTGTGATGTCACAAGTTTTCGAATGGCTCATCATCGGCGTTCTTGTTGCCGCGGCCGTGATGTATCTCGGGCGGTTGACGTGGCGGCGTTGGGGCGGCTCGCCGGGCGGCGATTGCTGCGGCGGCGACGCCAAATCCACGCCCAGGCGAACCGACCTCACCATTGAGGGCCGCCAGTTCAGGAACGGGCGGGGTTCACGCCCGTGAGCGCTCATGCGGCGGGGCGTTTGTCTAACGGAAATCTCAAACAGACAAGACACCCCGATCCGTTGGAATGGCCGGCTGCTTCCCTTAAGATAGTGATCCAGTAGTTGCGACTGTTCTGCGGCGTGACGCCGCTCAATCATGCTTGTTGGACATCCTCATGAACGATGAATCGAATGACGCGCGTCGTACGGACGCTGCTCTGGATCAGGAGATCGCCGACGCCCTGGGCGAGATGTCGGTGGAGGACCTGATGGACAGCCAGTCACCGGAGCCGGCGGACAACACGAAGGCCGACGAGGCCGAAGCCCCCGAAACTGTCGGTACGCGCGATCTACGCAAGGGGCGCATCATCGCGATCCGCGGCGACGACGTGTTCGTCGATCTCGGCGGCAAGGACCAGGGGGTGGTGCCCGTCACGCAGTTCGACAAGCCGCCCAAGATCGGCGACATGACCGAGTTTCTCCTCGATGAATACCTCGAGGACGAGGGGCTCTGGCGCGTATCGCGGCAGGGCGCGGCCGAGGCCGTCTCCTGGGATCGGCTCGAGAAGGGCATGATCGTCGAAGGCCGGGTCACCGGGATGAACACCGGCGGGCTTGAGCTGCGCATCGCCGGCCAGCGCGCCTTCATGCCGGCCAGCCAGGTCGACACTCAGCACATCGAGGACATGACGCAGTTCCTGAATGAGAAGCTGCGCTGCCAGGTGGTCGAGCTGAACAAGCGGAAGAAGAACGTGGTCGTCTCGCGCCGGGCCGTGCTGGAGGAAGAGGCGAAGCGGGCCCGGGTCAAGCTCATGGAGGACCTCGAAGAGGGCCAGATGCGCGAGGGCACGGTCCGCAACCTCCGCCCCTTCGGCGCGTTCGTCGATCTCGGCGGGCTCGACGGGCTGATCCACGTGTCCGATCTCAGCTACAGTCGGGTCAAGGACCCGTCGGAGGTTGTGGAGGTCGGTCAGAAGGTCACGGTGAAGGTGATGAAGATCGACCTGGAAAACGATCGCATCTCGCTCGGGCTCAAGCAGGTCAAGCCGGACCCGTGGGAAGCGGTGCAGTACAAGTACCCGGCGGGCGCGGAGGTGACGGGCACGGTCACGCGGACCGCGCACTTCGGGGCTTTCGTGGAGGTCGAGCCGGGCGTGGAGGGGCTCATCCCGATCAGCGAGGTGAGCTGGTCGCGGATCAACCGGGTCGAGGATGTGCTCAGCGAAGGCCAGTCGGTGCGGGCGTCGGTGCTGAGCGTCGAGCCGGAGAAGAATCGGTTGACCCTCAGTATCAAGCAGGTCGCGGGCGATCCGTGGCGGCAGGCCGACCGTGCCTACACGCCGGGCGCCGTGGTGAAAGGGCGGGTCACCCGGGCGACGGGGTTCGGGGCCTTCGTCGAACTCGAGCCGGGTATCGAAGGACTGATTCACATCTCCGAACTCGCCGAAGGCCGCGTTGATCGCGTGGAGTCGGTGGTCAAGGTCGGCGAGGAAATTGAAGTGAAGGTCCTCGATCTCGATCCCGACAAGCGGCGGATTTCACTATCCATCCGGGCGCTGACCGCTTCCGACGAGGAGCAGAATCGCGGCAATGCGTCGAAGGACGACGTGCGGAAGTACCTGACCGACGAGAACGAGGCCCGGGCCCGTGAATCGCTCATGGGCAAGTTCGGCGACCCGAACAAGGGCGGGCTCAAGGGCGGCATCGGCTGAGCGGGCCGACAGCTCCGCCAACCGTCGCTCAACATCCCCGGCGCGGTGAAAATCCGGCACAGCTCTTTGCGGCGCTCCGTCGCCGACTGCTGCCGCCCGGCTTATGAACGGTTCCAGATTCGCCTCAGCCCGCGGGGTACTTCTTGTCGTAACTCTCCGCGTCCATCAACTCGTCGAGCTGCGAGACGTCGCTGGGATCAATCTTGATCAGCCATCCCGCTTCGTAGGGGTCTTCGTTGACCGCGCCGGGATTGTCTTCGAGGGCGTCGTTGGTCTCGACGACTTTGCCGGAGACGAAGGTGTACAATTCGCTGGTCGCTTTGACAGATTCAATTTCGCCGAAGGGGTCGCCTTGCTCAAAGGTCTCGCCCTCGTCGGGCAGTTCGACAAAGGTGATGTCGGTGAGTTCGTCGACGGCAAACCGGCTCAGGCCGATGGTAACCAGCCCGTCGTCGAGACGGTGCCACTCGTGCGAATCGCTGTACCGGCGGTCGGAAGGTGACGGCATGTATCTCTCCTGGTTGATGATCGATGCTCCTATCTTAGTGACGTGGCGGCCGACGGCAACGTCGCCGCCCCCGGCCGGGCAATCGCATTTGGCCTTCACGTCGCTTATGGACCTCATGACAGGCCCACGCCACGGAGCATGGACCGTGCCACCCAAGCCAGGTCGCTTGGCGGTGAATTCGCCTGCGTGAGATGTCACGCGCCCGGTGCAACGTCGCGTGGCGGGCGGAATAATTCTACGAAGTTGGCGTTTCTGACTTGACTTGAAAATCGGTTGCGGAGATGCTGCGAATATCGCAAAATCGGTTTGTCAGGGGTGGCGAGCGACAGCAATTCCGGCCGCGGTTTTTCGGTAAGCGGACGCGCCGAGCGGACATCACGTCACCCGCGGCGGACTGGGATTGGAGCACGAGCGACTGACCGTCGCGGTTTCTGTGGCCGGCGACGGGCGACATGAGGAGCATTGCGGTGACACCGAGGAAAAGGACAAGGAAAATCTGGAGCGAAGACGAAGAGCAGTTTGTGCGTCAACATTACGTCGAACGGGGCCCGCGATGGATTGCCGAGCAGCTCGGGCGGACGTACGACTCGGTGGTCACGCGCGCCTATCGCCAGGGGCTCGTGGACAGCCGGGAGATGCTTACGCCGGCCACGGCCGCGAAGCAGGCCGGCGTCTCTCGCGATCGCGTGATGACGTGGGTGCATGGGCACGGCCTGCCGCACGTGCGCACCTCGGGCGGGCACATCCGCTTCTGCCCCGTGAGATTCAAACACTGGGTCTCGACGGTGGCCCCGACGATCAAGCCGCCCAGGCGCGGTCGCCGGCCGAAGCCGATCGACCAGGCGTTCATCACCTGACGTCTTCTGCCGGGGTTAAGCTGGAAGGGGCTTGCGTTTCGGGATCTGTCGCCAGAGCGTGAGCACGCTGCACCCGCCCACGTACAGGTAGCCGGCTGCGAACAACAACAGGAAGGGGATCGACACCACCGACCGACCCGTCCGGGCGGCGAGGACGATGCAC
>CAYFQS010000010.1:0-11971 GCA_964345245.1 uncultured Planctomycetaceae bacterium
GTCTAGGGGTTCCACACAGTCCGTACCGGTATCCGCGAGCATTTCCAAGGTCGCCCCTCCGTGATCGAATTCCACGGCAGTAGCCGTAGCCGGGCAAAATTCTCCTGCCGATCATTTGACCCCCGCCTGAGGTCGGCCTAACCTTGATATGAACGTTTTGAACGAATTCATGGATCGGACACTCAACCTCGAAGGAGCACGCAAATGATCGCTCAGCTTACCGCGAAGACCCCGCCCGACGCCGCGCCGGAAGCCGGTTCTGATTCGCCCCGCTCGTCCATCAGCCCCGTCGACCAACCCCGTATCGAGCGAGCCGTCCGCGAAATCCTCGCCGCCATCGGTGAAGACCCGGACCGTGACGGGCTGCTCGACACCCCCGGCCGCGTCGCGCGGGCCTATACCGAACTGTTCGCCGGGCTCCGAGAAAGCCCGGCCGGGCATCTGCAGCGGGTTTTCGGCGAGCACACCGATGAACTGGTGCTCCTGCGGGATATCGAATTCTTCAGCGTCTGTGAGCATCACCTTCTCCCGTTTGTCGGCCGGGCCCACGTGGCCTACCTGCCTGCGGGCAACCGGGTGGTGGGCCTGTCGAAGCTGGCCCGGACGGTCGACGTGTTCGCCCGCCGGCCGCAGGTGCAGGAGCGGCTGACGAGCCAGATCGCCGACGCTCTTGTCGAACACCTCGAGCCGCGCGGTGTTGCGGTGATTGTCGAGGCCGAGCACATGTGCATGAAGATGCGAGGCGTGAACAAAGCCCACAGCGTCATGCTCACCACCGCCTTCCGCGGTGAGTTGAAGGAAAACGTAGACATGCGTTACGAGGTGCAGTCGCTGATTCTGCAGAGTCGGGAAACGGCCGGGCAGGCGCACCACGCCGGTTGTGGCTGCTGACGGCGAACCAGGAAGCTGAGCGGGTCACGGTGCGTTGCCGTGACCGATACGCGGGACGTCCGTGGCGTGCGCGGGCGTCCCGTTTTCTTTGGTTACCGCCATACAATGTAGGGATAGGGGACCGACGAGCCCGGCTGCGTGGCCGGTGCGTTCCCGGCGTGCACGTGGCGCCACTTCCCATAGCGTTTAAACTACATTGAGCGAAGTCATGAGCGAACAATCGCGACAAGGCGGCGAACTCGTGCTGCTCACCGGCGCGACGGGCTACGTGGGTGGGCGGCTGCTCGGCGCGCTGCGGGATGCCGGACGACGAGTGCGGTGTATGACCCGACGGCCCGACGAACTCGCCGCCCGCCTCGGCGACGACGTGGAGGTGGTCCAAGGCGACGTGCTCGACCCGGCCACGCTCGGCCCGGCCCTCGAAGGCGTCACGGCCGCGTACTACCTCATCCATTCCATGGGCTCGGGCGAGGAGTACGAGCGTCAGGACCGCGAAGCCGCGGCCAACTTCGCCCGTGCCGCGCGCGACGCCGGCATCGAACGGATCCTCTATCTCGGCGGGCTCGGCGGCGACGGGCCGCTCTCGAAGCACCTGCGTTCCCGCCAGGAGGTCGGTGGGATTCTTCGCGAGTCCGGCGTGCCGACCATCGAGTTCCGGGCGTCAATCATCATCGGCTCCGGCAGCTTGAGCTTTGAGATGATCCGTTCGCTCGTGCGCCGGCTGCCCGTGATGACCACGCCGCGCTGGGTCCGCAATCGCGCCCAGCCCATCGCGGTGGAGGACGTGATCGCCTACCTCGTCGAAGCGCTGGACACGCCGATCAACGGCAGCGCGGTGTACGAGATCGGCGGCCCGGACGGGGTGTCCTACGGTGAACTCATGCGCGAGTGCGCCCGCCAGCGCGGACTGCGGCGGCTGATCATCCCCGTGCCGGTGCTCAGTCCGGGGTTGTCGAGCTTGTGGCTCGGGCTCATCACGCCGCTGTATGCCCGGGTCGGCCGGCAGCTGATCGAGGGGATCCGCTACGAGACGGTGGTGACCGATGATGCGGCGATGCGGACGTTCAGCGTAAAACCCCGAGGATATCGCGAGGCCATCGCCCGCGCGCTGAGCAACGAGGATCAGCAGTTCGCCGCCACGCGATGGTCCGACGCCCTGTCATCCTCACCCTCACCGCGAAGATCGGGTTGGGGCGGCGAGCGTTTCGGCACGCGCCTGGTCGACCGCCGGCAACTCTCCAGCCACGTCTCGTCCGAACGGGTATTCGCCGCCATCGAACGCATCGGCGGGCGCACCGGCTGGTATTATGGCGACTGGCTGTGGCGACTCCGCGGACTCATCGACGAAGCGGTCGGCGGGGCGGGCCACCGCCGCGGCCGGCGTGATCCGGATCGCCTGCAACCCGGCGACACCGTGGACTGGTGGCGCGTCGAAGCGATTGAGCGATCTCGCCTGCTCCGCCTCCGCGCCGAGATGCGGCTGCCCGGCCGGGGGTGGTTGCAGTTCGAGGTCCAGCCCGCCACGTCCGGCTGCGAAGTCCACCAGACCGCGATATTCGATCCGGAAGGTCTGCTCGGTCTCGCATACTGGTACGCCCTCTGGCCGATCCACAGCTTCGTCTTCGCCGGCATGATCCGCGGGATCAGCCGGGCCGCTGAAGACGGATGATGAAAACATCGTGGCGCAGAGGCGAGAAATGAGCCGTATGCAGATGAGGCAGACGAAGCGACAGACCATCGCCTTGATCATGTTGCTTGTGGTCACCTACGCCGCGGCGGGCATCGGCGGATGGTTCACCTCGCTGTCGGTGGGGCAGTGGTACGACCAGCTTGGCAAGCCGGCCTGGACGCCGGCAGGAAGCACGATCGGGCTGGTGTGGAATGTGCTGTTCGCGCTCATGGCGGTGGCGGCGTGGCTGGTGTGGCGGCGGGGGAACGTGAGCGAGTGCCGCGAGGTGCGGCGAAGCGTTCGATTCGCACTGCTGCTTTACGCCGTGCAACTCGCGTTCAATGTCGGCTGGTCGGCGGTTTTCTTCGGCCTACGGTCGCCGGGCGGGGCGATGATCGAACTGATCGTGTTGTGGCTGATCATCCTGGCCACGTTGATCGCATTCTGGCGGGTCGAGGTCTGGGCCGGGCTGCTGCTGCTGCCCTACATCGCATGGGTCAGCTTCGCCGGGGTGCTGAACTTCACGATCTGGCGGATGAACTGACCGGCGTACTGGCGCACGAGACGCCGAATGACCGATAAGTCATAGGGGATCGGTGGGGATCGGCGATGATGTCATGCGCGATGCGGCGAACAAGGTGGTCTACGGCATCCTCGGCGGGGCCCTCGTCCTCGCGGTGCTGCTCATGCTGCTGGCCGTTGGCCGATGCGACGTCGACATGGCGATGCGGGAGATGAACGACTCGAACGAATCGTCCACGGAGCAGGGACCATGATCACGAAGTTGCTGTCGAGCGTCACCGTGGGGATCGCGGCCCTGGCGATCGGGCTTGCGGTAGGGCGGTTCTGGCCCGCCCCGGCGCCCGCCCGCGGATTCACGCCGCCTCGCAGTCACGGGCCCACCATCGAGCAGGTCCGCGAGCTCTCGTCGCTCGTTACCCTCGTGGCGCCCGTCTCCGACTGGTACGACGCCGCCCTTGACGGCTATACCGGCGGCGTCCGGGTGACCGTGCTTATCCATGGCGAGGCCGAAGTCGCGACCGATCTCGCCGAGGCGGCCTTTGTTGAGGTTGACAGCGAAGCCCGCCGGGCGGTGCTGGTCCTGCCCGAGCCGGAGATCGGCCGGCCGCGGATCGACCACGACCGCAGCCGGATCATCGACGTGCGGCACTCGGGCCTGTGGCGGATGTTGCCCGGCGAGACCGGCGAGAAGGAACTGACCGACCGGTCACTGCGGGAAGCCCAACGCCGACTGCTGGAGATCGTCGACGAGGCGAACGTCATCGCTCGGGCCCGCAAGCGGGCCGAGCATGTGCTCGGGCAATTCTTCGAAGCGCTTGACTGGACGGTGGACATCCGCTGGCGGGAGTCGTGAGTTGCCGGGCACGTCAGCCAAGTGCCTGGCAGACCGGGCCCTTCGTGTGCGGGGCGATCCGGCCTGTGGGGCGAGCTGCGTTCAACCCGCGAGGATGTGATCAATCGCCGCGAGCAGTCGCTCGATGTCGTGCGCATCGTTGTAGTAGTGGGGGGCCAGTCGCAGGCGTTCGCCGCGCACGGCCTGGTCGAAGCCCTTGCCCTTGAGCAGCTTCGACACACGGTTGAGATCGTGCTCGCCGGCCGTGAACGACAGGATGCCGCTTCGCTCGCCGGGCGCCGTGGAGGAGTAGAGCGCGAAGCCGCGCTGCTTGAGTCCTTCGATGATCACATCGGCGTTGGCGAAGATGCGTTCGGTCGGCCGGGCGTCGGTGGCGGCGAAGGCCGCCGCGGCGCGTTCGACCGCCTCGGCCACCTCGATCATGCCCACGACGTTGCCGGTCGAATACTCGAATCGCTTCGCCCCCTCCTCGAACTCAAAGCGGTAGTCGAGGTAGTTGCGGCCGGACTTCATGCCATCGCTGCCGACGAAGACCGGGCGGACTCTGTCGAGCCATTGCTTCGAAAGGTAGAACCCGCCCATGCCGACCGGCCCCATGAGCCACTTCCACGTCGGCCATGCCGCGGCATCAACCTTCGACAGATCGATTGGCAGCGCCCCGAGCGACTGGGCCAGATCGACGCACAGAAGCACGTCGCGCTCCCGGCAGGCGCCGGCGAGCTTATCCAGATCAAAGGCGTAGCCCGAGGCGAATTCGACGTGGCTGATCGCCACCAGCCGCACCCGCTCGTCGATGGCCTCGATGAATTCGTTCAGATCAACCCGGCCCCCGCGCTCGTCCACGGTGACGATCTCGACGCCCCGGTCGCGCAGGTTCCACCACGGGTAGACGTTCGACGGATACTCGACGTTGACCGTAAGGATGCGGTCGCCTTCCCGCCAGTCGAGTCCCTGGGCGATGATGTTGATGCCCTCGGCGGTGTTGTGGGTGATGGCGATCTCGTCATCGCTGACCTTCAAAAGCGACGCGTAAGCCGAGCGAATCCGCCGCGGCACGTCGGCCACGGTGAGGAAGAACTCATCGGCAATCTTCTCCGAGCGGGCGCGATGGAAGCGCCGTGCCGCGTCGCTCATCGGCTGGGGCGCGACGCCGGCGTGATTGAACGACGCACCCCGCTCCAGCAGCGGGAGACGGCTTCGCACGTCGGCGACCATTCGATTGAGCTGCTGGGGGACTTCGGGCATGGTGGTCAGAGCATAGGCGGGCCCCGAAGGTCCCGCAACCGCCGCGCCGCGATGGTGCGGCAGAGCCGCAACATGCTTGACAGGCAAGACAGTCGCGCAACCATGACCGTGTTCAAGAAGCGCAGCATTTCGTCTAAACTGATGCCACATGGTCGGCGTATGCCCGTATCTACCGACCGGGGTCAGGCCGCCCACGACACAGAGCGCTGATGCATGGTTGATAAAGATCGCTCCATCTCGACCGGCCCCGAACAATGGGTCGACGCCTACGCGGATGTGTTGTATCGCTACGCCGTCTCGCGGGTGGGGCAGTCGCACTTCGCCGAAGACCTTGTGCAGGACACGCTGCTCGCGGCGATGCAGGCCCGGCGTTCGTTCCGTGGCGACTCGCAGGAACGGACCTGGCTGATCGGCATTCTCCGGCACAAGGTGCTCGACCACTTCCGCTCTGCCAGGACGCGCCGCGAAACCCATCTCGGCCCAGATGAGGACGGTGGGGACATCTTCGACTCCTGGTTCAACGAGAAAGGCGGCTGGAAGCAGCCGCCCGGGCGGTGGGAGCCCGACGGCGAGGAGCTTCTGGAAAGCCGGGAGTTCTGGGCGGTGTTCCACGACTGCATGACGGACCTGCCGGATCGGCCGCGGCAGGTCTTCGCGATGAAGGTGATGGACGATCAGGAATCGGCCGAGGTCTGTAAGGAACTGAAGATCACCTCGACCAACCTGTGGGTGGTCCTTCATCGCGCGCGGGCGCTGCTGAGGGCCTGCCTGGAGAAGCACTGGTTCACCGGCGACGATAAGAACGCCGGGAATGGATGACCGAACATGCTCACCTGCAAGGAAACCGCCCGACTGATCTCCGAGGGCCTTGACCGGAAGCTGTCGCTGTGGACGCGGATGAACCTGCGCTTGCACCTGATGATGTGCGGGGCGTGCTCGGCCTATCGCCGACAGGTGGAATTGTTGAATCGCGTCGTTCGCCGGCGATTCGATGAGTCGGCTGTGGATGAGACCGTGCCCGATGCGCCGCCCTGCCCGGACGAGGCCAAGCACCGGATCGCCGAGTCGCTTCGCGAGCAGATGCGCTGATCGCTGCCACTGAGCTTCTCCTTTGGTGTCCTCTTGATTTATACCTGTCCAGCCGATGCGGTATCGTTCGCCGCGTCATCGTGACGACCATCAAAGACGAAAGAAACTGAGATGACATTGAACGTCCTGACGATTGACCACGCCCCTGAAGACGCCCGGCCGCTGCTGAAAAAGGCCAAGGACAAGTACGGCTTCGTGCCGAACATCCTCGGCGTGATGGCCCACGCCCCGGCCCTGCTCGAAGCGTACATGACCCTGTCGGGCCTGTTCGACAAGACCTCGCTGAGCCCGACCGAGCGGCAGGTCGTCCTGCTTGCGATCAGTGCCGAGAACGCGTGCACGTACTGCGTGTCCGCTCATACGGTTATCGCGCAGATGCAGAACGTCGACGAAGCCGCCGTTGAGGCCATCCGCACCGGCAAGCCGATCGACGACGACAAGCTCGAAGCCCTGCGCCGCTTCGCCGTCGAAATCGTCACCACGCGCGGCTGGCCGAGCGATGAGGTCAAGCGGGCCTTTCACGACGCCGGCTACAGCGAAGCCCAGGCGCTGGAGGTGATCCTTGGCGTCGGGATGAAGACGCTGTCGAACTACACCAACCACGCCGCCGACACCCCGCTGGATGATGCTTTCGCCGACGCGGCGTGGGAGCCGGGAGGGGCGGCGTAACCGTGGGTTTGTCATCGTGAGCCACGATTTGATGGATAATCGTAATTGTGTCGGCGTGGGTGAGCACGGCACGGACGTTGATAAGCTGAAAGTCGTTGCCAAATGCGGGCGATGAGGCGGGACTTGTTGCCGGCGATGTGGAACACGGTCAATGTCTCGCCGCGGTGGTTCGTCACGCCGTCGGCCGAGGGCAGGTCGGCCCGGAGTTCGGCCAAGCTCCGCCACCGTGCGTGGATCGCCAGCTTGTACCAGTGCCTCAGCGGGGTCTTGGCGCCGGGATGCCGGGTCCAGAACTTACGCAGTGGCTTTAAGCGGATCACTCGCACTTTGACACGTTGTCTGACGACCGAGACCCGTTGAAGGGTGATGAGCCAAAAAGTCTAAACCGGGCTGTTTGAGCTCATGGCTTGCGGGCGAGCGAGCGCAGCATCAGCGCGGTCACGCCGCCGATCGCGCCGAGCGCCGAGCCGGCCAACAGGCCGATCACCATCAGGTATTCGCCGCGGCTGACCGGGACGGGCCGGCGCATGGCGTAGAGGGTGTGCGTGCCGCCTTCGGTGCCGACCTGTGGGAAGAGAATCAGCAGCGCGGCGAACGCGATCCCGGCGATCGCGAACAGGGCGTAGGCGGTGAGGGTCAAGGTTCGGTGCATGGCGTGTTCGTCACGACGGCAGCAGGCCGAGCATCTTGGCGGTCACGCGAAGTTTGTGCGTGATGCTCTGTCGCGGAGGTTGTTCGCCGGTCGCTTTGAGCAGGAGCAGGGTGACATCATCGGCCCGCAAGCTGTCGCCGGCGGTATGAGCGAGCGACGATCGCAGCGATGACATGAACCGCGGCGCGTCGCTTGAGTCCGGTTGGCGGGCCAGGTTCAGGACGCCGGCCTCGCCGAGCATCTCGCCTTCCTCGGTGCGGGCCTCGGTCACGCCGTCGGTGTAGATCAGCACCAGGTCATCGCGTTGGAGGGGCACGGCAAACTGGCGATACGGCGAATCGCCCACCACGCCCAGCGGCAGGTTGCCGACATCTTCAACCGCATCGGGTTCATCGGGATCCAGCAGCGACCATCGTTGCTCCGCCGCCTGGTAGAGCAAGGGCCTGGGATGCCCGGCATTGCAGATGATCAGATGCCGCGACGGGGGGAAGAAGGTCGCGAGAACGGCGGTGGCGAACTTGCCGTGGCGGGCCATGCCGTCGAAGTCCTGATTCAGCGAGCGGGCGAGGCGGGTCTGGTCGGGCTTGTTGATGTGCTTTCTCAGGAGTTTGCGAAGCCGCATGGCGATCCGCGCCGCCTCCGCATCGTGACCGGTGACGTCGGCGACGAGGAAGCGTGACACCTCGGCGCACGCGCACATCGATACGAGGTAGAGATCGCCGCCGGCCACGTCGTCCGCCGGTTGAGAAAACACCCACACCTCCAGTCCGGTCACGCCGACGGCGCTGTCGATCCCGTTGCTGCCGCCCCAGACTTCGAGGCAGTCGAGCCGCTGTTCGGGGCGATCAGGTGCGATGACCATCGTCGTGTCCTCGGCATGGCGGCTATCGGGCTGGCTCGGGTCGTGAGAAGACATGTGCGGATAAGTCGTCCGAAGCCGCCGGACCTTACGCGCCGAACTCATCACGCGTCGTGCTTCGACGGCTCCGGCTCGACGGGTTCCTCGCGGGGCAGGAAGGCGCACGAGGGGCAGCCGCGCCCGGCGATGGCCAGGCCGATCAACCCGCCGAACGCCGCGCCACCCATCCATGACCCGGTGATGGCGCAGGCGCCGTTGGGGCAAAGTACGCCGGACCAGCCGACCAGTCCGCCGACCGCCGCGCCGCCGATGAGCCATGCCAATGGGGTAAACAGTCGCATGATAGGTTCCTTTGCACGACCGCCGGCGCCGCACAGCGCCGAGCGCCGAACGGCGGGCGAGATCGCAAACACAGGTGAGTCGCACCGGTCCGTGGTTTCCTTACACGGATCATCCGTGACGCCGGGCCCTCGACACCAACCGCCAGGAACTCGGCGGCCGTGATGTAAGGAACCGGCGATTCATGCGACTTACAGCCATCGCAACCAAAGGAGCGATAGCATGACCGCAGCATACAGGAAATACGTTCGCACCCGGGCGACATGGACGGCAGCGACCGCCGGGGTGGCCGTACTGGTCGCGGCGGCGTCCGTGTTCGCCCAATCCGGCGGCAAACAGTCCCGCCAGGGTGATGCGCTGGCGCAGTTCAACACGACGGACCTGACCATCCCGCCCGACCAGATCCGCTCGGGCGGCCCGCCGAAGGACGGCATCCCTTCGCTGACCGACCCGAAGACCGCAGCCGTTGCCGACGCGAAGTTCACCAACGGCGACCGTATGGTCGTCGTCAACATCGAGGACACAACGCGCGTGTACCCGATCAAGGTGCTCAACTGGCACGAAGCGATCAACGACAAGCTCGGCGATGTGCCGATCGCGGTGATCTACTGTCCGCTGTGCGATTCGGTCAGCGTTGTGGATCGACGCATGGGGGGGCATACGCATGAATTCGGCATCAGCGGGCTGCTGTACAACTCCAACGTCCTGCTCTACGACCGCAAGCACAACGCGCTGTGGTCGCAGGTCGGGCTTGAAGCGGTCAGCGGCCCCCACGCCGGCGAATCGCTGAAACATCTACCGTGGCGGATCACCACATTTGGCGAGCTGAAGCAGACCCACCCCGGGGCCGGCGTCGTCACCACCGAGACCGGCTATCGTCGCGATTACACACGCAATCCCTACGCGCGTTACTTCGCTAATGACCGGTTGATGTTTCCGGTGGCCCACCACGACCATCGCATGAAGCACAAGGAGCCGGTGATCGGCGTGCAGATCGGCGATCAGGCGCGGGCCTACCCCGTCGCCCGGATCGTCGAGGCCGGCGGCAAAGTCACCGACCGCCTCGGCGATCAGCAGATCACGCTCAAGGCGGACGACGCTGGGAACGTGGCGGTGGTCGAAGCGCCCGACGAGGCCCGGACCGTCCATACCTTCTGGTTCACATGGGTGGCGTTCCATCCCGGGACAGAGGTATACGAAGCCGGGCATCCCGGCGACGACGCGACAGGCATGATCCACATGAACGGCGGCCGGTTCATGATGGGCAGCGCCCACGGCCACGATGACGAGAAGCCGGTCCACGAGGTACATCTCGATCCGTTCCTGATCGACAAGCACGAGGTGACCAATCGCGAGTTTGCCGCGTTCGTCGAAGACACCGGCTACGTGACCCAGGCCGAGCGCGACGGATACGCCTGGGGGTTCCTGGAGGGCGACTCGGATTTCCGCAAGATCGCCGGAGCCAACTGGCGTCAGCCCGATGGGCCCGGCTCGTCGTACACCCATCGCTTGGACCACCCGGCGGTGAACGTCACCTGGCACGATGCGGCGGCATATGCGAAATGGGCGGGCAAGCGGCTGCCCACGGAGGCCGAGTGGGAATACGCGGCCCGATCCGGCGGCGGCACGCAGGTCGCCGCCGATCCGGCCCGGTACAGCGCGCCCGCGCCAACGCCAAACCCGGATGACCAGCACGATCATTCCGGCCATGCCCATGGCGATGGTCATGCCGCAGCGCCGCAGCAGACCGACGTCCGTCTCGTGAATGCTTCGCATCCCAGCGCCGCCGATCACAGCCGGCACGACGCACACGATACTCAGCACGCCCCGTCCATGGAACGCATCATCCACGCCAACGTCTGGCACGGCGACTTCCCGCAGACGCGGAAGCGCATCGATGGCTCGTTCACAACCACGCCGGTGGGCACGTTCGCCGCGAACGAGGCAGGCGTGCACGACATGATCGGCAATGTCTGGGAATGGACCGCCGACTGGTACGCCGGCGACTACTACGCCAACAGCCCGACGGGGAGTCCCGCCGGACCGACCGAGGGGGACACGCGCGTCGCCCGCGGCGGAAGCTGGTTCTGCAGCCCCGACTACTGCGCGGCCTACAACAGCCACTACCGCGGCGCGAGCCCGCCCAACCACGCGTTCAACAACGTCGGCTTCCGCTGCGCCAAAGACGCCGACTGACTCGCTTGTCCCGAACCGCCGGAGATCATGCCATGCGTAAGGCAACCGTCATCTACTGGGCCATCCCGATCCTGATCACCATCGCCATGCTGGTTGCCTGGCAGGCGACCGGCGGCGACGCCTACACGAAGTTCACCGTGGTCGAGCGGGTCGAGGTTCAGAGCGAAGCGGACGATCCGCTCGCCGGGACCGGCATGTTTGATGACGCCCAGCCCCACTACGAGACCGAGCGGCGCGATGAGTTTCGCCTCGGTCTGCTGCCCACGCCCCAGGGCCTGTTTGATAAGCATGCGATCTCCGTCGCCAGCGTTGTCGGGCCCGCGTGGGTCCTGTTCATCGCCGGCTGGTGGCTGAGAAAAATGATTCCCGCCTGCGCCTGTTGTGCGCCCTCAAACGAAGAGGCCGCCGAAACCGCCGAAACTTGAATCACTCTGGACGCTATCACTCTGGAAGGAGCAGACATCGCAATGACACTCGCACCCCGAATCATCCTGGCCCTCACGCTCAGTGGGGCGATGGCCATCTTCGCCGGCTGTACGAGCGACAGTCGTACTCGTGGAGGCCATCGCAACTACGCGGCCCCGACGGCCCCGACGGCCCCGAATCCAGACGCCGCGAAGACAACGGCGTCCCCCAACCCGTGCCGCGATAAGGCCTCCAACCCCTGCAATCCCTGTGGGCAAAAAGCCGCCCGCGATGACGAGGCATTCGAGCCGTGGGGCGAGGAGAGCCAACCGTCGAAAAGCGATCAATCCACCGAAGCCGCCGGCTCCTGGTGGTAATCGAACCCGACCTGAAACCAGTATCGATCAACCCTCAACAAACGAATCGTGAAGAAAGGACCCACCAATGATGAATCTGAAATGGATCACCGGAACGTTCGCGCTGCTGGCAATGATGTCCCTCGGCGCCCACGCACAACAGAACCCTTGCAACCCCTGTGGCGAAAAGGCGGCCAATCCGTGCGGCGAGAAGGCGCAGAATCCC
>CAYFQS010000010.1:12071-24445 GCA_964345245.1 uncultured Planctomycetaceae bacterium
CAACCCCTGTGGCGAAAAGGCGGCCAATCCGTGCGGCGAGAAGGCGCAGAATCCCTGCAACCCTTGCGCCGGCAAGAGCGCGGTTGCGATGAACCCCTGTTTCGCCAAGATGGGCACCGTCTTCCATGTCGACGATCCCATGCAGCGCAACATGGTCACCTTTACCAGCAAGGCCCCGCTCGAAGACATGGTCGGCACCGCCAACGCCCTGACCGGCTACATTGTGTTCGACCCGGCCAACCCGCGGAAGGGCGTGCGCGGCTCGATCGCCGTGCCGGTCAGGAAGATGGACACCGGCATCCCGCTGCGCGATGAACACATGCAGGGTGAGGCCTGGCTCAACGCCAAGCAGCACTCGCATATCAAGTTCACCGTCAACAGGACGAGGAACATGAAGCTCGTGAAGCGCGGCGACGGATTCTCAACCTATGACGTGACGCTCGTCGGCCCGTTCACCGTCAGCGGCGTGACGGAGCAGCGCGAGATTCCCGCGCGGATCGTTTATCTCGAAGAAAGCGAGAAAACCAAGGCCAAGCGTCCGGGCAACCTGTTGGCCGTCCGCGCCGAGTTCCAGGTGCCCTTGGGCGATCACAAGGTCGAAGGGTTCGAAGGCGTGGTCGGTTCGAAAGTCAGCGAAGCGATCGGCGTCGAGGTGAGCATCTTCGCCAGCGACCAGGCCCCGAAGGGCGCAGCCAATCCGTGCAATCCCTGTGGTGGAAAGGCCGCGAACCCTTGCAACCCATGTGGGAGTAAGGCGGCCAATCCGTGCAATCCCTGCGGTGGAAAGGCCGCGAACCCTTGCAACCCATGTGGGAGCAAGGCGGCCAATCCCTGCAACCCATGCGCGGGCAAGTGACCTCCGCCCGGTCGTGGGCAGATCGGTCGGGTGAATGAGGCATCACCCGGCCGACTGCTCCATGACCGGGATTCGCGGCACCAGACCCAAGCCGGTCCGCGTATCGAAGGCAGACAAGGAGCACACCATGTTCACGAAACCCACGATTTCACGGCTGATGATCAGTGTGGTCGGGCTTGCCGCCGCGGCTCTCCTGACTCCCTCGGCCCCGGGGGAGGTGCACGTGCGGTTCGGCCACGGCGGCCACCATGGGCATCACTCGTATCACAAGTATCGATCGCACCACGGTCACTACAGCCACCACCGCTATCGCGGCTACTACGGCCGCCGGTACGCGCCTTACCGGCATCATGCGTATCGGTATGTGAGATCACGCTATTATCGTCGCGGTTACGCTTCGCCGTACGTTTATCGGCGATCTTCCCCGCGGATCGTCGTGGAGGGGCGAGCCGCTCGAGACACCGCCGACTACCCGACGACACGCGCCGGCTCGTCTGGCGGACAGCAACACACCACCGCATCGCCTCTTCGAAGGGGCTGGCGGTTGTTTGAAGACGGCCACTACAGCCGGGCGTTCGATGCGTTCGCCGCGGCCGCCACTTCGCGGCCGAAGGACGGCGAGCCGAAGCTGGGCTACGCGCTGTCCGCCGCCCTGCGCGGCGACGACTCCCGCGCCGCTTACGCCATGCGTCGAGTTCTGAAGTTCGAGCCCGGCGCGCTGGACCAGCCCGCGCCCGTCCGGGGCCAGATCATCCAGAAGTTGATCGACCGCTACGAGTACCGGGACAGCGCCGATAGCCGACTGATGCTGCGAGCCATGAAACGCCTGCAGCGGGCTCAAGAGGAGTCCAGGCAGCCGACTCAACCATCTCAGGACCCGTACCCGGACGACCATTCCCCCGACAAGGAGGATTCATGACGCCTGATCATGCTGATTCAAATCCGAAGCGCCCGTTCCTGGGATTGCCCGAAGGCAGTCGCAAGCGACTGCGGATGATGTATCACGTGGCATTCGCTCTGCTGCTGGTGCATTTCGCCCTGGTGTATCTGCGGCCCGGGTTCTTCTATAAACCGCCGCGATCCGTCTCGGGGATTTCGGCTGCCGGGTTCCCGGGGGCTGGAGGCGTGGCGCACGTCATCGACGGGGAGGACGGCACCCGGCTGCTGCCCGGAGGCGAGGATGAGTCGATGCACTTCGACGTCACCACATTTCGCCTCGAGCCGGCCAACCTGAAGTACGGCATCGGCCGCGAGGCGTTCCCGGCCCTGATCGAGCCGGAATTCGTCTCGGCGGACGAGGCCTCGGAATGGCTGAGAAGTGATGAGCGCGTACTCGCGGTCCGGATCAAGGACGAGGTCCGGGTCTATCCGATCGACCTGCTGAACGCTCACGAGGTGGTGAACGACGTCGTCGCCGGGGTACCCATCTTCGCTGCATACTGCGTTTTGGCGGATCTTGGGGCGGTCTACGATCGACGCCTGGGCGACCACACCCTGACATTCGCCCTGAGCGGCTACACGTACGCCGACCCGAATGTCTGGGACGGCCTTGACGCCTTTGTGCTCTGGGACCGCGAGACCGAGAGTTTGTGGTGGCCGCCGGCCGGCAAGGCCGTCTCCGGACCGCTGGTCGACCGGCCGCTTCGGCTTCTTGACGAGTCGCACTGGTCACAGACCACCTGGGGTCAGATTGCCGAGAAATACCCGCACGCGCAGGTTCTCGAGCGCGGGCAGGATTTCGAACGGCCGACGGACTGGCCCGGTCTTGATCCGGCGCCGGCGGAATCGGTTGCGGAGTCAACCGGAGAGGCGGCTGTCGCCCCGCGGTGGGGCGAGAACGCTTCGTGGTAAGAGGGCGCTACACTCATGCAGGTGAATCACCCAGGAGCAGCAGAGCGCCGCCATGCCGGACCAACGCCATCAGTTTCGAAACACCGAGGGCCAGACACTTTCCGGTCGTCTGGAACTGCCCGCCGCCTCACCGAAGGCCTTTGCGGTATTCGCCCACTGCTTCGGCTGTTCAAGCAAGGTGAAGGCCGCCACCCATATCAGTCGCGCGTTGTGTGACCAGGGCATCGCGGTGCTTCGTTTCGACTTCACCGGACTCGGCGACAGCGAGGGCGATTTCGCCAACACCGACTTCTCCTCCAACGTGGCCGACCTTGTCGCCGCGGCGGAGAGTTTGGCGCAGACCCACGATGCGCCCCAACTGCTGATCGGCCACAGTCTCGGTGGTGCGGCGGTCCTGATGGCCGCCGAGCAGTTGTCCGCGGTCAAAGCCGTGGCCACCATCGGCGCGCCCAGCGATCCGGCCCACGTCACGCGCCTGCTCAGCCAGCATCTCGAGCAGATCGAGGAGCACGGAGAGGCGGAAATCAAGCTCGGCGGTCGGCCTTTCACCATTAAGCGGCAATTCATCGAAGACCTCCAACACCAGTCACTGGCCGAGCGCGTTGGCCGGCTCCACCGGCCTCTGCTGATCTTCCACGCCCCGGGCGACTCCATCGTCGGGATCGAGAATGCCCGGGAGATCTTTGAGGCAGCCAGGCACCCCAAGAGTTTCGTCTCGCTGGACGACGCCGACCACCTCGTGACGCGCCGCGAAGACGGGCGCTTCATCGCCGACACGCTGGCCGCCTGGGCCCGCCGCTACGTCGAGCCCATCGAACATGAGCAACCACCGGAGGGCACGGTCGTGGTGAGCGAGGGGGAGGCCCCATACGCCCAGACGATCCGGGCCGGCGAGCATGTGTGGATGTCCGACGAGCCGGAATCGATCGGCGGCGGCGATCGCGGCCCGACGCCCTATGACCTGCTGCTGGCGGCGCTGGGCAGTTGCACCGCGATCACGCTGCGGATGTACGCCGACCGCAAGCAGTGGCCGCTGGAACACACCGGGATCGCGCTGCGTCACGAGCGCGTCCACGCCGACGATTGCGACGGTTGCGAGGATCGCGGCAGGAAGATCGAGCGAATTCAAAGGCAGGTCCGCCTCGCCGGCCCCCTCAACGACGACCAGCGACAGCGTCTGTTGGAGATCGCGGACAAATGCCCGGTTCACCGCACGCTGGTCAACGATCTTTCCGTTTCCACCACGCTTGCCGACGACTGAAGTGGTGCGGTGATGATGAACCTCGGCCCGCATTCGCCGGTTTACCTCCCACCCTTCGGGCGGTGAAAGGAGCGGTCTCGATTGTCGGCATATTGACACTTGGATGCGCATTGCTGCTGATGGTCAGCGCGCTGCAGCACTACGCGCAAGGTTCGGCGATCCCTCGGGCGAGCTGGATTCTGCTGGCGGGGCTGGGATATGGTCTGCTGATTCAAGCAACCGGGTGGTCGGCCCTGCCGCGGGTTCGGCTTGATCCGGCCGTGACGCTTCATGTCTTCTTGCCGGTCCTGATTTTCGCCGCGAGTCGCAAGCTGAACCTGTCGAATCTGGCGTCGGTGTCGGTCGAAGCGGCTCTGCTGGCCACGGGCGGACTGGCGCTGACACTGGCGGTGTTGGCTTTCGGTTTGCGCGGGCTTCTCGGTCTGGCGTGGGCCGACGCACTGCTGTTGTCCGCCGCGTTGGCGCCCACCGACCCGCTGGCCATTATCGCCATCGCCAAACGGCTGCAGCTATCCGAACGCCTGCAGACCCTGATCGAAGCCGAGTCGATGTTCAATGACAGCACGGCTCTGGTGCTGTTCGGCATCATCGGTGCCCGCGTGCTGGATCGATCGGCATTTGTCGCGAATCAGCCGCTTCTTGGGTTCGTTCTGGTGATCGCGGGGGGCGTCGTGGTCGGATCGGTCGGGGGTTGGCTGGGCAACCAACTGTTGCGAAGATGGCGGGCTCTGCACGATCCGTTTATCGGGGCCATCGTTCCGCTGATTACCGTTTACCTGATCTTTTTCGTCGCCGAATCCCTGTTGCACGTCTCGGGCGTCATCGCGGCAATGGTCGCCGGGGTCGTCCTCTCGAACATGCATCGGCGACAGCATCGTGACCGCGCCTCGCGACGGCGTGAGCCAGCCGATTGGTTCTTCGATGAGTTCTGGCGGGTCGTGGACACCGTGGTCAACGCTGTCTTGTTTTTTGTCCTCGGCGTGATGATTGGGCAGCATCACTGGAATATCGGATGGCTTGTGGTCCCCGCGCTGATCGTGTTACTGCTGCTGGCCCGCGCTGTCGGCGTCTACGGCGGCGGGCTGGTACTGGCTGCGTCACCGCGAGCAATGCCGATACACTGGTTGCATGTGATCAACAGCGCCGGGCTCAAAGGAGCGCTGACCATCGCCATGTTGCTGAGCTTGCCCGATGATTACCGGCATCGGCAACTATTCGTGTGCGTCGGGTTTGCGCTCGTTCTCGCGACGATGTTGATCAATCCACTGGCCGCACGCTCGTATCTGAAGCATCACGGCAATCCCAACAGCCCGCACCCGGCGACAGGAAATAATGACACAGGCGAACAATGATTGCTTGGGTCGGACCGAAACCAGACTTTTGAGACGCACGCTCGTGTAACAGGACTGCGATATGAACGACGACACCCCTGATCTGGCCCAGGCGGCCGCGCTGTTGAAGATGATTCCCTGCCCGGCTCTGGCGGTCGATGACGACGATGCCATTCATGCCGTCAACGAAGCGATGTGCGAGTTGGTTGGCCGGGACAGGGACCAGCTTCTCGGTCGGCGACTGAAGGAGTTTGTCCTTGGCGGGGAGATTCAGCACGCCGAGCGGGAAGAGGGGCAAACGCGGAGGGACCAGTTGCATGTCATACGGTGCGGAGGCGGGTCGATTCGTCTGGTGATGGAGAGCCGATCCCGGACCGGGCGCCCGGCCGGTGGGGGAGGACTGGCCATGATCACGCTCACGGACGTGACGGCGTTGAAGCGCTCCGAAGAGGGATGGCACGAGCTGTGTACGCACATCAGTCGGCTGTCGGATACGGTGATCGAAGAAGCCCTGCGCCTCCGGCACCAGTTGCAGATGGCCGAGGGGTCTGGCCTGCAAGACTCGCTGGCATTGCGCGATGCTTACTTCGATGCGGTTTACATGCTCGCGATGGCCAGCGAAGCCCGTGACGAGCAGACCGGGGCGCACCTGAGGCGAATCGCCGCGTACACCAGGGCGGTGGCGATCGCGATTGGCATCAGTGACGCAGACGCCGACGACATCTCCTCGGCCGCGATTCTGCACGACGTGGGCAAACTGCACCTGCCGGACGCGCTGCTGCAGAAGAACGGGCCGCTCGCGGATGACGAGTGGCGGCGGGTTCGGGAGCACACGCTGGCCGGAGAGCGCATGCTCCCGGATAAGCCGGCGTTCGCCCTCGCCCGCCAGATTGCCCGCAGCCACCATGAGAACTGGGACGGGAGCGGCTATCCGGACGGATTGGGCGGCGAGGCGATCCCGCGCCCCGCCCGTATTGTCCGCGTTGCCGATGTGTTTGACGCACTGGTGTCCGCACGCCCCTACAAAGACGCCTGGCCCACCGAGCGGGCGGTGAATTACCTCGCCGAACATGCCGGCACGCTGTTTCAGCCATGCGTCGTCGACGCGTTTGTACAGTGTGTGCATCGCGATGACATCGATCCGATCGCCTACTGCTGCATGCTGTCCGCAACGCCTGCGAACTCGAGGCCTGCGGAAGCCGAAATCGTCACGCGCGACATGTCGGCACTCTTGAAGACCGCGACGACCTCGTCCACGCACCCCACTCCGCCGGTCGAGCAAGGGGGGGATCGCGATGACCGTTGAGGGCCGAAGACTGGACCGGGAGCGAAAGCGTCTGGAGAACTGGAAGCGATGGGGGCCCTACCTTTCAGAACGTCAGTGGGGCACGGTCCGCGAAGACTACTCGGCGGATGGCGCGTTCTGGCATTACTTCCCCTGCGATCATGCGCGAAGCCGGGCCTATCGATGGGGCGAAGACGGCCTGCTTGGCTGGTGCGACAGACAATGTCGGCTCTGTTTCGCCCTGGCGCTGTGGAACGGACGCGACCCGATCCTCAAAGAGCGGTTGTTCGGCCTGTCCAATCCGCAAGGCAGCCACGGGGAAGACGTCAAGGAGGTCTATCAGTACCTCGACGCTTCGCCGACCTATTCGTATTGCCGAGCCATGTACCGCTATCCGCAGGAGGCCTTCCCGTACCAGCGGCTGATCGACGAGAATCGGCGGCGCGATCGTACAGCGCCCGAGTTCGAACTGGTTGATACCGGCGTGTTCGAAGACGATCGGTTCTGGGATATTCAGGCCGAGTACGCCAAGGACGCGCCCAACGACATTCTGATCCGCTTGACCGCGGCCAACCATGGGCCCGAGGAAGCGACGCTGCACCTGATCCCGGTGTTGTGGTTCCGCAACACCTGGTCCTGGGGGTGTCGGCATGAGGGGTGCACCCTCAAGCCGCATCTGTGGCTGGAGGATCAGGTGATCGCCGCGGAGCACGAAACACTCGGCCGATTCGACCTGCACTTCGCGGAGGGTCCAGACGGCGAGATGCCCGAGCCGCTGTTCACAGACAATCACACCAACCGCCGCCGCCTGTTCGATGCAGACAACGAGACGCGGTATGTTAAGGACGCATTTCATGAGTACGTCGTTGCCGGCCACCGCGAGGCGGTGAATCCGAAGCAGACGGGGACGAAGGCCGGTCTGCTGTACGAGTTGAAGACGCCGGCCGGAGGACAGGTTGAGGTGCGTCTGCGTCTGCGCTCGATCGAAGGACAAGCGGGGGATGCCGCGCTGGGCCGCTCATTCGCAAGCACAATGACGCGCTGCCGGCAGGAAGCACAGGAATACAACGAAACGGTTATCCCCGAGGCGCTGCCTGCGGAACATCAGGTTGTCGCCCATCGGGCGCTCGCGGGGCTGCTGTGGAACAAGCAGTTTTATCACTACGTCGTCGAGGACTGGCTGGACGGGGATCCGAACGAGCCGCCGCCTCCCGAGCAACGTCGCCACGGGCCAAACGCCGACTGGAAGCACCTGTTCAACCGCGATGTGATCAGCGTGCCCGACAAATGGGAATTCCCGTGGTATGCCTCGTGGGACCTGGGGTTCCAGATGGTCCCTATGGCGCAGATTGATGCGGACTTCGCCAAGAAACAGTGCATGCTGTTCTTGCGCGAGTGGTACATGCATCCCAACGGCCAGTTGCCGGCGTATGAGATGAATCTCAGCGACGCCAACCCGCCCGTGCACGCATGGGCCTGCCGCCGGGTCTTCGAGATCGACGCGGCGCGACGCGGCGCGCCGGACCACGACTTCCTCGCCCGCTGCTTCCAGAAACTGCTGCTGAATTTCACCTGGTGGGTCAACCGCAAGGACGCGGCCGGCCGCAACATCTTTTCCGGCGGGTTCCTCGGCCTGGACAACATCGCCGTGATCGACCGCTCCGAGTTGCCGCCGGGCGTGCGACTCGAGCAGGCCGACGCCACTGCCTGGATGGGCTTCTACTGCGCGAACATGCTCGGCATCGCGCTGGAACTCGCCCAGGTGGATTCGGTCTACGAAGACCTGGCGTCCAAGTTCTTTGAGCATTTCATCGCGGTCTGCGATGCGATCAACACCATTGGCGGCCACGGGCTGTGGGACGACCAAGCCGGCCTGTATCGAGACGAGATGCACATCGACGGCCGGAGCATGCCGCTGCCCATCCGCTCGATCGTCGGGTTGCTGCCGATCGCCGCCGTGGAAGTGCTGGATCAGTCCACCATCGATCGCCTGCCCGGTTTCAAGAAACGCATGAACTGGTTCCTTGAAAATCGGGCCGACCTTGCCCGCCACGTCAGCTACCTCGAACTGGACACCGAACACGAGTGCAGCGAGGCCCATCGACTCCTGGCTATCCCGTCTGAAGCTCGTCTGCGGCGTGCGGTGTCTCTGATGATGAATGAGCAGGAGTTCCTCTCGCCGTTCGGTGTCCGGTCGCTGTCGCGATGGCACGAGCAGCAGCCGTTCACGATGCAGATGAACGGGGTTTCGTGTCGCGTGGCCTATGAACCGGGCGAGTCGCAGTCGAGCATGTTCGGCGGCAACTCCAACTGGCGCGGTCCGGTCTGGTTGCCGATCAACTACCTGTTCATCCATGCCCTGCGGCAGTACGGGCACTTCTATGGCGACCGGCTGACCGTTGCCAACCCCCGGTCCGGCGGCGGGCCGCTTACTCTCCACCAGGCGGCTGACGAGATCGCCTCACGCTGCCTCCGCCTCTTCCTGCCGGACAGGTCGGGAACCCGTCCCGGCAACCAGTCGTTGCAAGCGCTCGCCGACCGCGACGGCTGGCGGGACATGATCTTCTTCCACGAATACTTCCACGCCGACAGCGGCAAGGGGCTCGGGGCGAGCCATCAACTTGGCTGGACATCCCTGATTGCCTCGCTGCTGATCGAAAGCGGCGATCAGGCGGCCGGATCGCCGAGCGATGAGCAGACAGGGGCGCGCGCGAAATGATGCAGAGCTGCCGTTCATGGTTGCCGCTTGCCCTGACGCCCTCGGTCATTCGACGGGGCCTCGCCTACGCGGTCATCGTGGGAGCCATTCTCATCGTGATCAACCACGGCGATGCGCTGTTGCGCGGCGAGGTGTCAGCCGGCCGCGCGTGCCGGATGGGCCTGACCGTGCTGGTGCCGTATGTGGTCTCGACGCTCTCGAGCGTCGGAGCCATCCGGTGCGCTCATGAGAAGAACTTCTGATCCCATTGTGTAAGGTTCAGCCATTGACTGCGACGTATTGCCGTACCGAGACGCAGATGTTGCTTTGCTGCCGGTGCACGAATGCGTTACCGGTTGTGAAAGTTGGAAAGCTCGAGAACAAGGAGAAACCATGTTCAGCCCCGCCCGCACGACCCTTGCCATGCTTCTGTTGGTCGTGACCGGTTCGGCGCCAACGCTCGGGCAGGTTGAGGAACAATCTGCCGAAGGTCTGATCAGTCTCGCCGGTTTCGCGTTGAGCTCGACGGCCGGCGATGGCGCGCGGCCGGGTGCTTTCAAGCAGGGATCATGGGCCGTGGACGCCTTTGGTCTGGGTGCCGGCGGGCTTGATGACGAGTTGGACGCGACGTATGGAGGCGGCGTGGGGCTGAGCTACTACTTCCGTGATCATCTGGCGCTCCGAGGGGAGTTCATCGGCCTCGGGCTGGATCAGGAAGGCGATGACGCGGCGGGCGGTGGATTCACGCTGCTCGGACGTTGGCATTTTTATGAACACGATCGGCTGACACTCTATGTCGAAGGTGGCGCGGGGTTTCTCCAAAGCGACGTCAGCGTTCCGGACGGCCCCGCACAAAGCGGGAACGACGGCACCCACTTTAACTTCACCCCGCAGGCCGGTCTCGGCGCGACCTACCGATTGCGCGATCGACTGTATCTGACGGGTGGTGCACGATTCATGCACATTTCCAACGCGGATATCAGTGGTGATGACGAGAACCCGGGCACGAATACGATCGGTGGTTATGTCGGGCTGATGTGGACCTTCTAGCCATCCAGCCGGCGGCAACGCCGGACGACAGGAAAGAGATGAACTGTACAGACCGGCCACATGCCGTCTTGTCCCGCACTGTGAGTAGCAGACCATGCTGGATGGCAGGGCCCAACCCAACCGCTTGTCCTGGAATCAATGAAACATGAGCGGTGACCCCGATGCCGGCGGCTGATGATTATTGGCGGGCATGACGAGATAAGCCATGGGCAAGTTGGAAAAGTCAAAGTGTTCATGGATTTCCAGCACTCATCTTGAGCGTTCAAGAAGTCTGGCATCCAAAGTCGAGACTCGAGAAGGAGATGTAATATGATTCGTAGCGTGCTTCTGTTCGTGGTTGGTGTGATTGGAGCGTCACATGTCGCCGTGGCGGCTCCGGTCGATCAAAGTCAGTTCACGAACTTTGAGTCGTTCACACCGAATACTAGTCCCGGAGACGACCTGGTCATCGGTATCACCCCCGAAACGGCGACCTTCACCGGTGAAGATCAATTCGCGGGCGTTGTAGGCATCGGCGAGCTCTATAACAGCGGTAGCCATGCCTGGATGCTTCCCGCCGGTTCGACCGCGGAGATACGGTTTGACGAACTGAACGCGGCGGTGGTCGAGTTCTACGCTCGAACACGCTCGACCGCCAATGGCTCGACGCTCATTACCGCGCTGGCCGACGACGACTCAGTCATTGATTCGGTTGTCCTGTCGGCCGGGGATCCGTTTCAACTGGTCAGCTTCAACGGTGATATCAATCGCATCACGTTGGCCAACCAGGCCAGCGGCGACTCGAACCAGATGGCCATTGATGACTTCGGTTTCACCGCCGTGCCCGAACCCACCACGTTGGCGATCGCCTTGAGCGGTGCTGCGGCCTTCCTGGCGCGGCGACGCAGAACCGCATGACCTGCCCAAGAGCGCGGTTGGCCCCGGATTCAAACCGCCGGGGTGACAAAGCTTGATCTTCCCCTCCCCCGGACCCACGGCTGCCCCTTTGGCCGTGGGTTCTTTTTGCTCGAACAGGCGTCAGGAACCGTTATAATGTGTGATCCCGCTCGCCGTTTGTCCAGGCGCTCATCGACAACGCCCGGTGGGCGGCGGTGAACGACCTGCCGGACTCGCAATATTCCGTCCCTGTTGCGGAGAAGGGGCTTGTGTAGCGCGGTGATATAACATGAGCGAACTGGAATCCATCGATTGGCTTTCGATCTCAAAACCGCTTGCGGCGACGGTGCTGCTGGTCGTGCTTTGGGTGCTCGAATCCATCGCCCCCATGTACATGGAGCGACGCGAGCGGGTGCAGCACGGTTTGCGCAACCTGGCGTGGGCGCTTGTGAACACGCTTGTTGTCGCGTTGCCGTTTGCATCGTTGATGTTGCTGGTCACACAGTGGTCCGCTCAACAAGGGTTCGGCGTCGGGCATTGGATGCCGGGGACGGCGTGGCTGCGCTGGCTCGTCGTGCTGCTCGTCTTTGACGCTTGGATGTATCTGTGGCATCGGCTGAATCATCGCGTGCCGCTACTGTGGCGCTTTCACGCGGTCCATCACAGCGACCGGGACATGGACGCCTCCTCCGCATTCCGCTTCCACACCGGCGAAATCATGCTGTCGTTTGTTGCTCGACTGGCGGTTCTTCCGCTGCTGGGCATGACGATGCCGCAGTTGCTGGTCTATGAGACTATCCTGTTGCCCGTCATCGTTTTCCACCACAGCAACGTCCGTCTGCCGGCGCGGGCGGATCGGCTGCTGCGCTGGATGATCGTCACCCCTCGCATGCACTGGGTGCATCATTCGCGCGAGCAACCGGAAACGGATTCGAACTATGCCAGCGTGTTGTCGGTCTGGGATCGGTGCTTCGGCACCTTCCGCCTGCGGGATCGGCCGGAAACCATTGAACTGGGCCTGCACGATGAGGAAGGCGGGCGTCCCTGGCGCACGCTGCGGGAAATGCTCGTTGCGCCGTTGACGCACATCCCGGGGAGGCAGCGGCGGAACCCGGATCGCGAGTGACGCCGTCCAATCGTGACCCACCGTTTGGCGCAGGCGCGGC